>NZ_DALZYO010000002.1:67563-173186 GCF_031988165.1 Neobacillus sp. | reverse complement strand
GAGTAAGCCAATTGCCAAAGCATAAAATTGCTTAAACGCATTTCACCGCTAGTTCGGATTAAAAGATCCGGGTCAGTAAAATTTGCAGTCATTAGGTAGGAGGAAAAAGCCTTTTCGTCTAGCTCTGTCTCCTTTATTATACCTTTATTGCAATCGTTTAAGACTTGTTTAACAGCATCGAGAATTTCTGATCTGCTCCCATAATTCAAGGCAAAATTTAAAACCAAGCCATTATTATTTTTGGTTTCTTCTATAGCTTTTTCTATTGCGCGAAGTGTATGTATTGGGAGCTGATCTTTGTATCCCATCATTTTCACTTGCACATTTTCCTTAATTAATTCAGGAAGGAAGGTACCTAAAAATTCATCAGGCAGCTTCATAATATATTCCACTTCATTTTTTGGTCTTTTCCAGTTCTCCGTCGAAAAAGCATATAGGGTCAACGTTTTAATTCCCAGCTCATTTGCCAACTTCGTTGTTTTACGAACAACTTTCATTCCCTCATGATGGCCGGCAATACGTGGTAATGCCCGTTTTTTAGCCCACCGCCCGTTGCCATCCATAATAATCGCCACATGCTCAGGAACAGCTGCTTTTTTTACTTGCTCTATTTTATCTCGGAGTGTGGAAGAAGTATTTTGTTTCTTCCTAGGTCTAAATATATTTAACATAACATTGCTCCTCAATTAGTTAATCATTTCCTCCGATAATAAATCTGCATTTCAATCGAACCCGGTGTGTTGTTATTTGAAGGATATTTCAGGGTAGCATGCTTTTATCATACCAAAAAAGCAAAAAGATATCTCTAATAAATAACTTATGTAAAATAAACGGAATTAAGAATAATATTCAGATAACTCCAAAAACATACTCCACTGTTAATAAATCCTGAAAATAGTGAAAAAAACCCCCTAAAAAGAGGGTTCTTAATAGAAATGGGGAAATATTTACACTTCTAAAATTTCTTTTTCTTTATCTTTCGTGATTTGATCAATTTTTTGAATAAATTCATCCGTCAGCTTTTGAATATCATCAGAATAACCGCGAAGTGCGTCTTCAGTAATTTCACCATTTTTTTCTAGCTTTTTCAAATCATCATTGGCATCACGGCGAATATTACGGACCGCTACTTTAGCTTCCTCTGATTCTTTTTTGACTAATTTCACAAGGTCCCGACGGCGTTCTTCAGTCAGTTGAGGAATAGCAATTCTAATTACCGTCCCATCATTAGTCGGATTCAACCCTAAATCAGACTTCAAGATAGCTTTTTCAATATCTCCAAGAATCGATTTATCGTACGGTTGAATAACAAGAAGTCTAGCTTCAGGTGTGGTGATACCTGCCATTTGATTTACAGGAGTAGGTGAACCATAATAATCAACGGTAATTCTGTCTAAAAGTGAAGCACTTGCTCTTCCGGCACGAATGCTGGCAAGCTCACGTGAATATGACTGAATCGCTTTTGTCATCCGATCTTTTGTAGTTGAAATGACTTGTTTTGGCATTAATTTTTCCCCCTAACAATTGTTCCTATTTTTTCACCCATTACTGCCTTTTTAATATTGCCTTGGTCCATAATTGAGAAAACAATAAGTGGAATATCATTATCCATACATAAGGAAGAGGCCGTAGAGTCCATGACTGCCAATCCTTCCTTTAGTACATCTAGGAACGATAAGTCTTCGTATTTAGTGGCATTTGCATCAATACGCGGATCTGCAGAATATACACCATCCACATTATTTTTTGCCATTAAAATGACTTCCGCATCAATTTCTGCTGCTCTTAAAGCAGCCGTTGTATCAGTAGAAAAATAAGGATTACCTGTACCAGCCGCAAATATTACAACCCGTTTTTTCTCTAGATGCCTAATAGCACGACGTCTAATGTATGGTTCAGCAACCTGACGCATTTCAATCGAGGTTTGCACCCGTGATTCAATTCCTAAGTGCTCCAAACTATCTTGAAGTGCTAATGAATTCATAACTGTAGCAAGCATTCCCATATAATCAGCAGTCGCTCGATCCATACCCATTTCACTGCCGATTTTCCCACGCCAGATATTGCCGCCACCGACAACCACTGCTACCTCTACGCCAAGTTCGGCTATTTCTTTTACCTGGATGGCTATCGATTTTATGACAGAAGGTTTAATACCAAAGCTCGACTCACCAGCAAGTGCTTCCCCGCTCAATTTTAAAACCACGCGTTTGTACTTAGGACCGCTCATATAAACCTCCATTTTTTATGTAGATTATTACCTTCAAAAATAGGGAACACGCCGTGTCCCCTATTCAAAACCTATTTCAGTAACATTCCCTTTTTGCTCACTTTGTTTAAAAGCACGAGAATATTTGACTATTGTTTATTAACTTGGTTCATAACTTCTTCTGCGAAGTTATCTTCACGTTTTTCGATTCCTTCCCCTACTTCATAGCGTACGAATTCGCGAACTGTTGCACCTTTAGATTCAACAAATTGACGTACCTTTTGATCAGGGTTTTTAACAAAAGTCTGGTCAAGGACACAAACATCTTCAAAATATTTTCCAAGACGGCCTTCTACCATTTTAGCAACGATGTTTTCAGGCTTTCCTTCATTAAGAGCTTGTTGTGTTAATACTAGACGCTCGCGCTCAACTTCTTCTTGTGATACTTGATCACGAGAAACATATTTCGGTCTTAACGCAGCAATGTGCATAGACACATCTTTAGCCGCATCTGCTTCAGTAGTACCTTCAAGAACTGTTAACACGCTAATACGTCCACCCATATGAAGGTAGGCACCAAATGCATCATTATCAGTTTTAGACACTACTTCAAAACGACGTAATGTAAGTTTTTCTCCAATTTTAGCAATTGCAGCATTGATATGATCTGCAACAGTTGCTCCGTTTTCAATCGTTTGCGCTAAGGCTTCTTCAACAGTTGCTGGTTTGTTATTGAGAAGATGTGCTGCTAGTTCCTTAACAAGAGTTTGGAAACCTTCGTTTTTCGCAACGAAGTCAGTTTCTGAGTTTACTTCAAGAATAACAGCTTCGTTGCCTTCTGTTAAAATAGAAGTCAATCCTTCTGCCGCAATGCGGTCTGCTTTATTTGCTGCTTTTGCGATTCCTTTTTCACGTAAGAAATCAATGGCCTTTTCCATGTCACCATTCGTTTCTGTTAGAGCCTTTTTACAATCCATCATCCCTGCGCCAGTTTTTTCACGAAGTTCTTTAACCATTTGAGCAGTTACTGCCATAATATATATTCCTCCTTTTATTTAACTATGTACACCTATCTTAGCCAAGTACAGCTAAGATAAAACTCATATTTCTCCAAAAAAAGGTGATAAAGGGTCTCCCTCTTATCACCTTTTTGTTTAATCAGAACATTGAATTAAGCTTGAACCTCTTCACCTTGTTTAGCTTCAAGGATGGCATCTGCCATTTTACCAGTTAAAAGCTTAACCGCACGAATCGCGTCATCATTCGCAGGAATAACTACGTCGATTTCGTCTGGATCACAGTTTGTATCAACAATTCCTACGATAGGAATGTTTAATTTCTTAGCTTCTGCAACTGCGATACGCTCTTTACGAGGGTCGATAATGAATAATGCATCAGGAAGCTTCTTCATATCTTTGATGCCGCCTAAGAATTTTTCAAGACGTTCTTGTTGTTTCTTTAATTGAACAACTTCTTTTTTCGGTAAAACTTCGAATGTACCGTCTTCAGACATTCTTTCAATATCTTTTAAGCGACCAATACGCTTTTGAATTGTTTCAAAGTTAGTTAAAGTACCACCTAACCAGCGTTGGTTAACATAGTACATACCAGAACGGCCCGCTTCTTCTTTAACAGAATCTTGAGCTTGTTTCTTTGTACCAACAAAAAGAACTGTTCCACCGTTACCGGCAAGTTCCTTAACCCAGTTATAAGCTTCTTCAACTTTTTTAACTGTTTTTTGAAGGTCGATAATATAGATACCGTTACGCTCTGTGAAGATATACTTCTTCATCTTAGGGTTCCAGCGGCGAGTTTGGTGTCCGAAATGTACACCAGCTTCAAGCAATTGCTTCATAGAAATGACTGACATGTTTTTTCCTCCTAATGGTTTGTTTTCCTCCGCTCAAGTCATTTTTAAACAGAACTGTTGGTAACAGCACCGTCTGTTTAAATCGATGAGCGTGTGTATTAACACCATGAAATAATATAGCACAAGTGCTTTAAACAATCAAGGTGAACTTATACAAAAAATTAAAAATCCCCAGGGAAGCCTGAGGATTGGTAGTTATTATTTAGATTTTAATTTATCAAGTTCAATAAGAAACTTATTGTTCAAGACTTTGATATACGTACCTTTCATCCCAAGGGAACGAGATTCGATTACCCCTGCACTTTCAAGTTTTCTCAATGCATTAACAATAACTGAACGAGTAATACCAACGCGATCTGCAATTTTTGAAGCAACTAACAAACCTTCAGAACCATTAAGCTCTTCAAAAATATGCTCAATAGCTTCAAGCTCACTATAGGATAATGAACTAATGGCCATTTGAACAACTGCTTTGCTTCTTGCTTCCTCTTCAATTTCTTCTGCTTTTTCACGTAAGATTTCCATACCTACTACAGTTGCACCATACTCTGCAAGGATGAGTTCATCATCATGGAACTTTTCTTGCAGTCTTGCAAGAATTAAAGTACCAAGACGTTCTCCACCGCCGATAATAGGAACAATTGTTGTTAAACCTTCACTAAATAAATCTCTGTTTTCCACTGGAAAAGCAGTATATTTGCTTTCAATATCAAGATTTGACGAAGTTTCTTGAATATTAAATAAACCTTTTGTATACTCTTCAGGGAATTGGCGATCTTCAAACATCTTTTTCATTCTTTCATTTTCAATTTGTTGATAAATTGAAAATCCTAAAAGTTTACCGCGACGGCTAACAATATAAACGTTCGCTTCAATCGTTTCACTCAACGTCTCAGACATTTCCTTAAAATTAACTGGCTTTCCTGCTGCTTTTTGCAATAAAACATTAATCCTTCTAGTTTTTGTAAGTAAATCCATCTGTTTCTTCCTCCTAATTAACTACAACCATTATTAAATTTATTTGATAAAACATCCATTATAACGTATTAGGTATCCTACGAATGAATGAAATAAAAAGTAACACCCATTCCTAAAGAATAAATTGACTCAAATCTTTATTTTTAGAAATAGCACCAAGTTTATCATCAACATACTGCGGTGTAATCGTGATTTTCTCCATCGAAATATCTGGAGCTTCAAAAGATAAGTCTTCCAAAAGCTTTTCTAAAATCGTATGAAGACGTCTCGCACCAATATTATCGGTATTTTGATTCACTTCAAATGCTACTTCAGCAATTCTACGAATAGCATCGTCAGAAAATTCAATTTGTATACCTTCTGTTTCTAATAACGCCTGATATTGTTTAATTAAGGCATTATCTGGTTCAATTAAGATTCTAAAGAAATCATCAATTGTCAGCTTTGTTAGCTCAACCCGGATTGGGAAACGTCCTTGAAGTTCCGGAATTAAATCTGATGGTTTAGCCATATGGAACGCCCCTGCTGCAATAAATAAAATATGATCAGTTTTAATGGAACCATATTTCGTTACCACTGTTGAACCTTCTACAACAGGTAGGATATCTCTTTGAACACCTTCACGGGATACATCTGCTGAGGAACCTCCAGAATTTTTGCTGGCAATCTTATCGATTTCATCGATAAAAATTATTCCGGTTTGTTCAGTACGATAAATGGCTTCAGACGTAACTTCATCCATATCGATGAGTTTAGCCGCTTCTTCGCTTGTTAAAACCTTTCTTGCCTCTCGAACAGTTAATTTTCTCTTTTTTTGTTTTTTCGGCATAAAGCTACTAAGAGCGTCCTGCATATTCATTCCCATTTGTTCAATTCCTGAGCCCTGCAGCATGTCAAACATCGAAGGAGCCTGCTCCTCTACCTCTACGGTAACAATTTCTTCCTCTAATTGACCAAGTGCTAATTTTTCTTTGACAATCTTCCGTTTTTCATGGATAGAGTAATCTTCTTGTTGTGTTTCTTGCTCAGATGAGGAATTTCCACCACCACCAAACAACATTTCCAAAGGGTTTTTATAGTTAGTCGATTTTTTAGTAGATGGTACAAGTAAATCAACGAGCCTGCTATTTGCATTCTCTTCAGCCCGTTCCTTCACACTTTGCATGCGATCCTCTTTCACTAAACGGACAGATGTCTCTGCAAGATCTCGAACCATTGATTCCACATCTCGGCCAACATAACCAACTTCGGTGAATTTAGTTGCCTCAACCTTTATAAATGGTGCACCGACAAGCTTTGCAATCCTTCTAGCAATTTCTGTTTTACCAACGCCAGTAGGTCCAATCATCAAAATATTTTTCGGAATAATTTCTTCCCGAAGCTTGTCATTTAATAAGCCCCTTCGATATCGGTTCCTGAGAGCCACAGCTACCGCTTTCTTCGCATCCTTCTGGCCAATTATATATTGATCAAGTCTTTCTACAATTTGGCGGGGGGTTAAATTAGTTGTTCTTTCCATGGTAATTAATATCTCCTTCCCGTTATAGCTCTTCAACAATAATGTTGTTGTTCGTATAAACACATATTTCCGCAGCTATTTCTAAAGAAGCTTTTGCAATTTCTTTCGCAGATAAGTGTTCCCCTGCATATTTCTTCAACGAACGCCCCGCAGCTAATGCGTAATTTCCCCCTGAACCAATCGCGAGAATACCGTCATCAGGTTCGATTACTTCACCTGTTCCAGATATGAGTAGCAAATAGTCATGATTCATAACAATTAACATAGCCTCAAGTTTTCTGAGTACCTTATCACTTCTCCACTCTTTCGCAAGTTCAACTGCCGCTCTTTGAAGGTTACCGTTAAATTCCTCCAGTTTTCCTTCGAAAAGTTCAAAAAGAGTAAATGCATCAGCAACTGAACCAGCAAATCCGGCTATCACTTTTCCATTAAATATCTTTCTAACTTTTTTTGCTGTGTGCTTCATCACTACCGCATTGCCAAATGTTACTTGACCATCACCTGACATTGAGCACTCACCGTTATGATGGATGGCAAATATTGTTGTTGCATGAAATTGGCCCATATAGATGATCCTCCTTTTGGAGTATTTTCCCTTTATAGCACTGATATGATATGTAACAAAATAAAAAATATCCCGTACATAATATTATGAAAACTGTATTCATATATGCCCTTAGATGATTAGCAATATACTCTTTTCTTAAGTGTTTTTTCTCTAGTACAGCCATAAATAAAAAGAAATCTACTGATAGCATGTTGATTATGTTCAATTGTATATTTTGCGTAATTCCTTTTCATTTGTAAATACTCGATAAATAACTTTAATAAAAAATTCACATTTATCATAATATTCACCTACAAGGGCTACTAAATAGTATCATACTTCTAAAGCCCATGCAATAAATTTTACAAAACTTTCACAAAGTTCTGAATTGTTTCCAACGCTCGATTTGCATGCTGCAAATTTCTTTCCTGCTTTCCTTTTATTCTAACTGGTAATTCAGGAAACAGACCAAAATTCGCATTCATCGGCTGAAAATTATCAGGGTTTGCGGTGGTGATATAACGTGCCATACCTCCTATTGCTGTCTCAATTGGAAACTCCAATGCGTCCATCCCCTGAACTAACCGGGCTGCATTGATGCCAGCAATTAAACCACTGGCGGCCGATTCTACATATCCCTCAACACCGGTCATTTGACCAGCGAAAAATAAGTCCTCACGGTTCCGAAACTGGTAGGTGGCATTTAGAACCTTTGGAGAATTGATAAAGGTATTACGGTGCATCACTCCATATCGAATAATTTCCGCATTTTCAAGACCAGGTATTAACTGAATAACGTCTTTTTGCGCTCCCCATTTTAAATGTGTCTGAAAACCGACAATATTAAATAAGGTTCCTGCCGCATCATCTTGACGTAGCTGGACAACCGCATATGGCCTTTTCCCCGTTTTCGGGTCCTCTAGTCCAACTGGTTTTAACGGACCGAAAAGCATTGTTTTCTTTCCCCTTGCCGCCATGACTTCGATTGGCATACAGCCTTCGAAAAAGACTTCTTTTTCAAATTCTTTCAATGGAACTGTTTCTGCAGTAATAAGTGCATCATAAAATCGATCAAACTCTTCCTCCGACATCGGACAATTTAAATAGGCAGCCTCACCTTTATCATAGCGGGACTTCAAATATACTTTATCCATGTTGATGCTTTCTTTCTCTAGAATCGGTGCTGCTGCATCATAAAAATAAAGATAATCTTCACCCGTTAAGGTTTTAAGTTGTGCCGAGAGATCTGGGCTTGTTAGTGGGCCTGTAGCAATAATGGTGGGCCCTTCAGGGATACTAGTTACCTCCTCATTTACTACAGTAACATTTTCATGGTTTTTAACCATGGACGTTACTTTAGCAGCAAATTCATGACGATCGACTGCCAAGGCTCCACCTGCCGGAACGGAACAAGCATCAGCTGCCGCGATAATCACGGAATCAAGCATTCTCATTTCTTCTTTTAACACTCCAACAGCATTTGTTAACGTATCAGCCCTGAGTGAATTACTGCAAACTAATTCCGCAAATTTATCTGTATGGTGCGCAGGTGTTTGTTTTACCGGCCGCATTTCAAATAGCCGTACCTTAACCCCGCGGTTAGCAATCTGCCAGGCTGCTTCACTTCCCGCCAAGCCAGCACCGACAACGTTTATTGTTACTTCCTTCATTTAGTTACCTCCTGGATATCTTCTTGAAACATGCGTTTATTTACATTTTGCATAAAAAAGCACTATAAATATACCTTTCCCTCTTTCAAGTCCATCTTGCATTGTACTATACGAATGAAAAACAAAAAAGTTTTTTATTTCACAAAATTAAAAAGAGTGGAGTTCACCACTCTTTTAACTCTGTTGCTCTTCTTTGTAATCACATGCCGTACATTGAACTTGGACACCTTTTTTTAATTTCTTTTCTACAAGCAGGCCTTCACATTTAGGGCAGACTCTCGGTAATGGTTTATCCCAAGAGATAAATTCACATGCCGGATATCTGGTGCATCCATAAAATAACCTTTTTTTCTTACTCTTTCGCTCAATAATCTGTCCTTCCTTACATGTAGGACAAGTAACACCAATTTCTTTCACAATTGGTTTTGTATTCCGGCAATCCGGAAAATTACTGCAAGCCATGAATTTGCCGTATCTGCCCATTTTAAACACCATTGGACTGCCGCAATTTTCACAATCCTCACCAGCCGGCTCATCTTTAATTTCTACTGACTCCATCTCTTTTTCAGCTATTTTTAAATGTGTTTCGAAATCTCGGTAAAATCCATCGATAATTTGAACCCAGCGAACTTTTCCGTCTTCGATATTATCCAATCCCTGTTCCATTTTTGCTGTAAACTCCACATCAAGTATGTCAGGGAAAAACTCAAGAATTAACTCATGGATAATTTCACCCAGCTCAGTAGGTACAAACCGTTTATTATCAAGTGCAACATACCCCCGCTTTTGAATGGTATCCAAAGTTGGGGCATAGGTGGAAGGGCGACCAATTCTAAGTTCTTCCATCGTTTTTACAAGTCGTGCTTCTGTATATCTTGGCGGCGGCTGTGTGAAGTGCTGCTTAGGTTCAATATCCTTCTTGAACACTTCATCTCCTTCTTTAAGATCTGGAAGCATTTTATCCGGTCCATCTATCTGGTCATCTGATCCCTCAACATAAAGCTTCATAAAGCCTGGAAACTTTATTTTTGAACCTGTAGCACGGTACATAACTTTTCCATTTTGTAAATCTACACTCATCGTATCCATGATGGCCTGCGCCATTTGACTTGCAAGGAAACGCTCCCAAATGAGTTTGTATAAACGAAATTGATCCCGAGAAAGAAAAGCCTTTAAGCTGTTCGGATCTCTTAACGTACTGGTTGGGCGAATCGCTTCATGTGCATCCTGAGCGTTCGCTTGTTTTTTTTCTTTTCTTTGCTCTTCTTTTAAATAATTTTCACCATATTCTGCTTTTATATAATTCGCTGCTTCATTTTGAGCAACTTCAGAAATACGAGTGGAATCGGTTCTCATATAAGTAATGAGACCAACTGTTCCTTCTTTCCCCAGCTCAATTCCTTCATAAAGCTGCTGAGCGATCATCATTGTTTTTTTCGCCCGGAAATTTAGCTTTCTAGCTGCTTCCTGCTGTAAGGAAGATGTGATAAAAGGAGGCGCCGGGTTTCGTCTCCGTTCTTTTTTTGTTACCGAGATGACTTTGAACTTATTGTCATCCATTAGCTTTAGAATCGCTTGAACGTCTTGCTCAGTCGTTAGATCGGTTTTTTCTTGACCAACAATCGAATGAAAAACGCCACTAAAATGATCTTTTCCTTTTAAAAATTCCCCATCAATCGTCCAATACTCTTCGGGGATAAATGCTTTAATCTCTTTTTCCCGATCAATGATTAAGCGGACTGCAACGGATTGGACCCGCCCTGCACTTAACCCTTTTTTCACTTTTTTCCATAGAAGCGGGCTGATATTATAGCCGACAAGGCGGTCTAGAATCCTTCGCGCCTGCTGCGCATCAACGAGATCCATATTAATCGGGCGAGGATGCTTAAACGATTCTTTTATCGCATCTTTCGTGATTTCATTAAAAACAACGCGGCAATCTGACGTAATATCAACATCTAGACTGTGCGCTAAATGCCAAGCAATTGCTTCACCTTCACGATCAGGGTCAGCTGCGAGATAAACTTTTTTAGCCTTTTTGGCGGCTGTTTTTAATTCCTTTAATACAGGTCCTTTACCACGAATCGTAATATATTTTGGTTCGAAGTTATCCTCAACGTTGACGCCCATTTGACTCCGCGGAAGGTCGCGGACATGCCCCATCGATGCTTTTACTTTATATTTATTCCCTAAATACCGTTCAATCGTTTTCGCTTTTGCTGGCGATTCGACGATTACAAGAAAATCTGCCATTTAAATCCTCCTTAAGAGGGAAAGTGTGAAAGCGCCTTGAATCTGGCAAAAGCCTGTTTCTAAGCTGCTTACCATTTGAGAAGTTTTCCTAAATCCTAGTTTCTACAACTCGGAGAGGAGAAAATACTTTACAAAACTGCCTATCCCAAAATTCCCAAAAATATATGTTATTTACAATATTATTTTTTCTTAATAGATATATTCTTTTTTTCGAACTTCTGTTGGAAAATGTATAACATATTAGAAATTATTGCAACCTTTTTTAGCTAATTTCTCCACTTAATCGAAAAAAACCTGCAAAAAAACCTGATTTATTCGAAAGATTTTTATTTAAACTAGATTTTTATCTAATTTCTTCTAAAATATCCTTAGCATTTGTTACAAGCTTTGCACCTTGTTGAATTAGTTCATTTGCACCAATGGAATAGGGATTAAATATGCTTCCTGGCAGCGAAAACACTTCACGCCCTTCGTTAACCGCATAATTGGCTGTAATGAGCGAACCGCTTTTTCGTTTTGCTTCTATAATAAAGGTCCCATTGGATAGACCACTTATGATTCGATTCCGTGCCGGAAAATGCCATCTAAGTGGCTTTGAATCAGGAGGATATTCGGATAAGATAAGTTGTGTTTGCATCATTTCTATTGCGAGCCCCATATTTTCTTTCGGGTAGATATGATATAAACCACCTGCAATAACAGCGATTGTTTTCCCGCCATTTTTCATCGCGTATTCATGTGCAAGTGTATCAATCCCATTGGCCAAACCGCTGACAATGAGCACACCATTGTCAATTAATTCAGGAAAGATTAACCGAATCGCATTTCTTCCGTATTGTGTGGCCTGACGTGAGCCAACGACTGCGAGCTTTGGTTCTTTTTCAAGAAGAGATATATCACCCTTCGCAAATAATGCCCATGGTGGTTGGTAGATTTCTTTTAAGTACCTTGGGTATTCTTTATCCAAAATAGTAATGACGGTAATATCATTGGTTTCGTATTGACGGATTCGTTCGTGAATAGTATCAGGATGAAGAGGGAGGATCGAAGAACTGGCAAAGGAGATGTCGTGGCTAATTGGTGGAAATAAGGAAATCTGGTGGGGGGGTTGCGTTTGGAGCCTGTATAAAGACTGCAGTGTCGGGTCCTTTTTTAACAGTTGAAAAACAGTATTCCATGAGATATTTGGGTAATGAAGCAAATGAATCAGTTTTTCTTTAAAGTCATCCATTTTTATTTCTCCTTCTTATTTTTTTATTATACGAGAAATAGCCCCTCAAACTATGAGGGACTATCTGTTCAGAATCTAGAGGTTCAATTTATTTATTAATGTGTTTTACACTTTTCGTATAGACCTTGCTCTTTTAATACTTCTATCAATGTTTCTCCCATTACAGATGGTGTATCCGCAACTTTAATACCACATTCGTTCATGACACGGATCTTTTCATCTGCTGTACCTTTTCCGCCGGAAATGATGGCACCAGCGTGTCCCATACGCTTCCCTGGAGGCGCTGTACGTCCGCCGATGAAGCCGACTACTGGTTTAGTCATATTTGCTTTTACCCATTCAGCAGCCTCTTCTTCAGCGGTACCGCCGATTTCACCAATCATAATGACCGCATATGTTTCAGGGTCTTCGTTAAATGCCATTAAAACATCGATGAAGTTTGTTCCGTTAACAGGGTCCCCACCAATACCCACTGCAGTTGTTTGACCAAGACCTGCTTGTGTTAGTTGATGTACAGCTTCATATGTTAATGTTCCAGACCGGGAAACAACGCCAACATGTCCTTTAGTATGAATATAACCAGGCATGATCCCAATCTTACATTCATCGGCAGTAATAACACCTGGGCAGTTAGGACCAACTAAGCGAGTCTTCTTGCCTTCCATGTAACGCTTTACCTTTACCATATCCAATACTGGAATATGCTCTGTGATACAAATGGCAAGATCTAATTCTGCATCAACAGCTTCGATAATCGCATCTGCTGCAAAGGGTGCAGGAACATAAATAACGGACGCGGTTGCACCTGTTGTTTCAACAGCATCTTTCACTGTGTTAAAAACAGGAACACCTTCTACTTCCATGCCGCCTTTACCTGGAGTCGTACCGCCAACAATTTGTGTACCATATTCTAGCATTTGTTTTGTATGAAAAAGGGCAGTTGAACCTGTAATCCCTTGGACAATAACCTTTGTATCTTTATTAATAAAAACGCTCACGTTAATTCCCCTTTCTTTCGATCCTATTTCACTAATGAAACGATTTTTTGTGCACCATCGGCCATGGATTCAGCAGCAATAATGTCTACGCTTGACTCTGCTAGGATTTTCTTACCTAAGTCAACATTTGTTCCTTCTAAGCGAACAACAAGTGGAACACTAAGTCCAACTTGCTTTGCTGCTTCTACAACACCCTCAGCAATGACATCACACTTCATGATTCCACCAAAGATATTGACAAAAATACCTTTTACATTTGGATCAGAAAGGATAATTTTGAATGCTTCTGTTACCTTTTCAGCTGTCGCACCGCCCCCAACATCAAGGAAGTTAGCGGGATCGCCACCGTAATGTTTAATGATATCCATCGTTGACATAGCAAGTCCGGCACCATTCACCATACAGCCGATATTTCCATCTAATGCAACATAACTTAAATCATATTTAGATGCTTCGATTTCCTTAGCATCTTCTTCTTCAAGATCACGGTACGCTAATACGTCTTTTTGACGATATAATGCATTAGCGTCGAAGTTTAATTTCGCATCAAGGGCCATAACCTTACCATCTCCCGTAACAACGAGTGGGTTAATTTCAGCAATTGAGCAATCCTTTTCGATATAAGCATTATATAATCCCATCATAAACTTAACAGCTTGATTAACAAGTTCTTTTGGAATGTTGATATTGAAGGCAATACGGCGTGCTTGGAATGGCTGCAAGCCAATTGCTGGATCAATTTCTTCTTTGAAAATTTTCTCTGGAGTTTTTGCAGCTACTTCTTCAATTTCAGTACCACCTTCTTCAGAAGCCATCAGGACAACCCGAGAAGTGGCACGATCTAATACCAAGCCAACATAATATTCTTTTTTAATGTCGCAGCCTTCTTCAATTAGGAGGCGCTTTACTTCTTTACCTTCAGGGCCTGTTTGGTGTGTGACCAATGTTTTCCCTAAGATTTCGTTAGCATATGTACGAACCTCTTCAAGGTTTTTTGCAACTTTAACACCACCGGCTTTCCCCCGTCCGCCTGCATGGATTTGTGCTTTTACTACACAAACCTGTGTACCTAATTCTTTCGCTGCTTCCACTGCCTCTTCAACCGTGAATGCGACTGTTCCGTTTGGAACCGCTACCCCGTATTTTCTGAGGATCTCTTTCCCTTGATACTCATGGATATTCATTTCCCATCCTCCTAACAAACTCTTCAAAAAATTGACTCCGTTTTCATTTTATATAATGACACATACCTTGTCCACCAATAAGCAAAAAATTATATTCATCTTTAAAAAATTCTGACTAATAAACCCTTATTTTCAGCATTACAATAGGATTTTTCTATTCTTTTTATTTTTTACTATAATAAAAAACTGACCGAATCCTGTTATAAATCTCGTCTAGTCTAGAAAAATTATTGATTGAAATAATCTTTGACGGGCGCGAAACTTTTCCGATGATAAGGTGTGATGCCGTGTTGTTCTATCGCTTGTAAATGCTCCTTTGTACCGTAGCCCATATTTTGCTGAAAACCATAGCCAGGAAACGTTAGCGAAATCTCCTTCATTAGCCTATCTCTAGCTACCTTTGCGACTATCGAAGCTGCAGCAATCGAAATACTTTTTGCATCCCCTTTAATAATCGATTCTGATGGATATGGGGTTTCAAGTTTCATCGCATCAATCAGTAAAAAATCCGGCTTTATATTTAACGAAACTATTGCAGACTTCATAGCCTTTTTTGTTGCTTCATAAATATTAACGACATCAATTTCCTTGGCATCAATCATCGAAATACTCACAGCAAGCGCTTCCTGTCTAATGAGTTCATCATATTCCTGCCGTTTTTTTTCGGAAAGCTTTTTGGAATCATCGATACCGGCTAAGAAAAAATCCTTTGGTAAAATGACAGCCGCAGCAACAACCGGGCCTGCAAGCGGACCTCTCCCCACTTCGTCGACACCAGCAATCAATTCAAATCCTTGAGTACGCCATTTATTTTCATATACGCACATTTCAAGGAATTTTTCTTCTAACCGACGTTCCTCCGCCATTTTCTTACGCCATTTGTGTATCAACTGTTGAACACCTTTACGTTCATCTTGAAGAATATTTAACAGATACGGATCATTCTCTGCTTTAATTTTTTCTAATTGTCTATTAATTTCTGTGATTGTTTGTATTTTCATTTTTTTCACCCGTTGTTATGATAACTTTTCATCGAACTTATTACAACAAACACGAAAAAGCACACAAAATTCGTGTGCTTCTCCATCATTGAAAATTCCTTTAGGAAATAACTAGGTCTTTGAGTTTAACAGTGTTACCACTGCCGAAAATTTCCTGTTCTAATCTTCTACCTGTAGGAGTCGCAGCAAGTCCACCCTCAGCGGTTTCCCTTAACGTTGAAGGCATCGATTGACCTATTAAGAACATAGCGTGAATGACCTCATCACATGGGATTCTGCTTGTTACTCCGGCCAGTGCCATATCCGCTGCAGTGATGGCATTGGATGCGCCCATTGCATTCCGTTTTACACAAGGAACTTCAACTAATCCTGCTACAGGATCACATACAAGTCCAAGCATATTCTTTAACGTGATGGCCATCGCCTCTGCAGCTTGCTTTGGTGTGCCGCCAGCTAATTCAACAATGGAAGCTGCCGCCATCCCGCTAGCAGAGCCTACTTCTGCTTGACAACCCCCTGCTGCACCAGAAATGGAAGCGTTATTAGCAACCACAAAACCAAAAGCTGCTGCTGTAAACAAAAATTCAATCATTTCCTCGCGGGTCGGATTCAATTTTTCTTTGACCGCAAATAATGTTCCTGGAACAACACCTGCTGAACCTGCAGTTGGGGTTGCACAAATCACTCCCATAGCGGCATTCACTTCGTTAGTGGCCACTGCTTTACTGACCGCATCTAATAATATGGTTCCGCCAAGTGCTTTCCCACTTTTAATATAGTTTTGGAGCAGCACAGCGTCTCCACCAGTTAAACCTGTATGTGAATGGACACCATTAAGACCTCTTTCGACCGCTTGTTCCATAATCATTAAATTCATATCCATTTTCGCGATTACTTCTTCTCTAGAAAGACCAGATACTTCTATTTCCTGACGGATCATGATCTCCGCAATTTTTACCTGATTGCCTTCTGCAAGTTCAACCAGCTCCGCAACATTCCGAAACATGATTTTACCTCCTGATCTCTGTCCATTTTTCTATTCAACCATACGAATGATTTGGGTTACATTTGCAAGATTTTTCAATTCCTCAATTACCATATCCTCGATTTTCTGGTCGACTTCAATGACCATTAAGGCCATTTCCCCTTTTTCCAACCTTGCAACCTCCATATGGCCAATATTAATTTCACATCTTGATAAGATACTTGTCACCGCCGAAATAATTCCAAATCGATCTTGATGAACAACCAAGACAGCAGGATGTTCGCCAGATAATTTTAACGGAAAAGAGTTTAATTCCGTAATTTCAATGGTACCTCCACCAATGGAAATCCCAACCATTTCTAGTTTATCTTGTCCATCAAATAAATTTATTTTAACAGTATTTGGATGATTCGTTATTGCTTCTTCTGTACGAAAAATCACCTCAATACCCTTTTCCTGTGCAATTTCCAAAGATTTTGGCATTCGTTCATCAAAGGTATCAAAATCTAACAAGCCTGCAATAATGGCAAAATCTGTTCCATGCCCCTTATAAGTTTTGGCAAATGACCCGTATAGTGAAATAATTGCTTTCTTTGGAAGCTTTCCGAACAAGGTCCTTGCAACCCTACCAATACGAGCTGCACCCGCTGTATGAGAGCTTGACGGCCCAATCATAACGGGACCGATAATATCAAAAGCCGATCGATATTTCATTTTGAACGCTCCTTTAAATCTTATGAGTCTTCTTCCGTTACCAAACAAGAACTTTCTTTTCAATTTATTTTACGAGAAATACCACAAGGTAACTAGAGAAAAATCTTGGTAAAAGAAAGTGGACTGACATGACAACAAATAAGCTCTCCCATTAGGAGAGCTCGATTCATTCAGCCACTATTCTTTTTCAATCATGAAATCAACTGGTCGCTCAAATGTAATCCGGCCAAATTTTTCCGACCTAATTTCTCTTATCACCAATTCCGAAACTTTATCATAATCGACGATACCACCAGCCATTAGGCACCCCCGAAGTACTCCTATATGATCAAACATTTCTACCACATTTTCAGGTAGCCTATCAAGGTTATATCGTTCCTTTAAACGATCAGGATAGGCACGTTCCAAAAATCTTAGTGAGTAAACGGTTAGGTCTTGGAGATTTAATAATGTATCCTTAATCGCGCCAGTAATGGCCAGTTTCATCCCAACCTCTTGATCCTCAAATTTCGGCCATAGAATACCTGGAGTATCCAATAATTCCATTTCCTTACCAACCTTTATCCATTGTTGTGATTTTGTAACCCCTGGGGTATTACCAGTCTTAGCAATGTTTCTTTTGGCAAGGCGATTTATTAGGGTTGATTTTCCAGCGTTCGGAATACCAACAATCATAGCACGAATCGCTCTTGGCTTCACACCTTTTGCCCTTAAGCGATCAAATTTCTCTTTGAGAATTTCATTTGAGGCTTGGACAATATTTTTCATTCCTTCTCCAGCATGAGAATTAATCGCAAGGGCTTTTATCCCCTTGGCTGCAAAGTAGGCAATCCACTCCCGAGTCACGACTTTATCAGCCATATCTGCTTTATTGAGTAGGACTAACCTTGGTTTATGCTGAATAATTTCATCAATCATTGGATTTCTTGAGGAATACGGTATACGGCAATCGACCAATTCAAAAATAATATCAACCAGTTTTAATTTTTCCGTGACCTCTCTACGAGCCTTGGCCATATGGCCAGGAAACCATTGGATCGTCAAAGCTGCCACCTCCTATAAAAGCATAAGCGCCTTGACCAGCCCCGACAAGCATAAGAAAAGCCGTCAAGAAGGTTGTTTTTTAACCTTCATAACGGATTGGCTTATGACCTCGAGTGGCTAGGCGCTGAAGCTGGATAGTAAACTCTATTTTACTGTAACAATATGTGCATCCTTAATCGGCCAGTAAACCATATTTGTTTTGCCGATTACTTTACTCATCGGGACTGTCCCGATATGCCTTGAGTCCTTGCTGAAGCGCCGGTTATCACCCATGACAAACAACTCCCCTTTTGGAACTGTTTTCCGACCTATTTTTTCTTCCAAAGTAAATGGTTCCGTTAATGGACCATCCTCAGCTTTTTTCTTATATTCATCCAAATAGGGTTCTTTATAAGCTTTTCCATTCACATATAAGATATCATCTTTATACTCGATAGTGTCGCCTGGAAGTCCAATCACACGTTTTATGTAATCCTTTTTCTCAGGGGCATGAAAGACAATGATATCAAATCGCTTCGGTGTGCCAATATCATAGCTGAATTTATTGACAATCATTCGATCTTGGTCTTTCAATGTCGGCATCATAGATAAGCCATCCACTACAATTGGAGCAAAAAGAAAGTACCGAATAACTGCTGCTAGGGCCACCGCAATCACCAGGGCCTTCGTCCATTCCCATAGTTCATTTTTCTTTTTTGTCATACAATCCCCACCAATCACTAATAAAAAAATGTTTTATAAAGACTATTTTACATAACTTAAACATATTTAACACGATGGGATAATGTTTTTTAATCAAACTTTAATAATTTGTTTAAAAAACAGCAACAATTTAATCAAGCCCTTATCATTATTCTTTCAATAGTTTGAGAAGATATGTATAAAAAAAGAGCCTGCTCCTAAAGCAAGCTCTTTCCTTTTCATATTAGCGGATCTCTTTAATTCTTGCTTTTTTACCGCGAAGGTTACGCAAGTAGTAAAGTTTAGCACGGCGAACTTTACCGCGACGAATTACTTCTAGCTTCGCAATTTTTGGTGTGTTAACAGGGAAAGTACGCTCAACGCCTACTCCGTAAGAAATTTTACGAACTGTGAAAGTTTCGCTAATTCCACCACCACGACGCTTAATCACTACACCTTCAAATAACTGAATACGCTCGCGAGTACCCTCGACAACTTTAACGTGTACACGTACAGTATCACCAGGACGGAACGCAGGAAGATCAGAACGAAGTTGTTCTTTTGTGATTTCTTCGATAATTTTATGCATCGTTTTCAACTCCTTCCAACAGACGCTCATGCACATCTACTAACTGTTTCATTGCAGCGGAACATCATTATAAGACCATTATCTGATTAGTATCAGTTCAAGTCACAAGAAGTATCATATCATAATTGTTGCGTACTCGCAACACTACTCGTAATCTTTTTTTACTTCTTGTAGCCATTTTTCTTGCTCGGGTGTTAACTCCATTTTATCGAATAGATCAGGTCTTCTTAATAGCGTACGACGTAACGCTTCTTTATTACGCCATTCTTCAATTAACTTATGGTTTCCTGAAAGTAGCACATCAGGTACCTTCATCCCCCGGAATTCGGCGGGTCTAGTGTAGTGTGGATGTTCTAAAAGACCTGTGCTAAAAGAATCTTTCATATGGGATTCTTGATTGCCTAACACCTCTGGTAAAAGGCGGACAACACTGTCGACCACAACCATCGCTCCAAGCTCGCCACCAGTCAGGACATAATCTCCGATTGATATTTCATCTGTTACCACATGTTCACGGATTCGCTCATCATAGCCCTCATAATGGCCGCAGATAAAAATAAGGTGCTCTTCCTTTGCCAGTTCCTCTGCTTTACGCTGATCATATCGTTCGCCCTGAGGACATAAGAGAATCACTCTAGGTTGATTACTTTTTGCTTTTTCTTTAAGGGTTTCAACAGCATCAAAAATTGGCTGCGGCATTAATACCATGCCAGCCCCGCCGCCATACGGGTAGTCATCAACGGTTGCATGTTTGTTATCAGCATACTCGCGGAAATTAACGACGTTATAGGTAACGGCCGATTTCTCTGCCGCTTTTTGTAACATGGATTGTCCCAGCACCCCAGAAAACATTTCCGGAAATAATGTGAGAATATCAATTTGCATCATGAAAGTAACCCTTCCATCGGGTCGATAATGATAGTTTTTTCTTTTACATCAACCTTCTTGACCACATCATGAATATAAGGAATCAATACTTCTTTTCCACCTTTACCCTTAACAACCCAAACGTCATTAGCACCAGGTGAGAGAATTTCAGTAATCTTCCCAATTTCTTCTCCTTCAGTTGTCGATACAAGGCATCCGATTATTTCGTGGTAATAAAATTCATCTTCTTCTAAGGCACCAAGCTGTGATTCAGGTACCTTTAGAATTCCGTCCCTAAACTTTTCAACTTCATTGATATTATGAAAGCCTTCAAATGAAAGTATTTCAAAATTTTTATGGGTTCGGTGGCTTTTGACTGTTAGTTCAATCGGAGTATTTGAATTAGGCATAAATAAATATAATACATTCCCGACCTTATATCGTTTCTCTGGGAAATCTGTTTTTGAAATAACTCGCACTTCACCTTTTATCCCTTGAGTATTGACGATTTTCCCAACGTTGAACCATTTTTCCATTTGCATACACCTCTAACGTATATCTTCTATTATTCCGTCTTTGATGATAATTACAGGTTGTCCCAGCCGTTCGTCCCATTTATCTCCAATATTTATTTCGACAAGGGCCTGAACTTCCTTTTCTTTTAATTCACTGCCTAATGGTAGGATATGTAATTGTTCGATTTGAAACTCAAGAAGCTTTGTTTTTTCCTTGCGCATTTGAATTTCTTTTTTAAAATGTGTTCTCAACGCCCCAGATGAAAAGGTTTTTGTCTTTTCGACCCGTTTCAGTTCGAACTGGAGTTGATCACATTCCTTCTGAAGCTGCAGATTTCGCTCATAGTAGTTATCAAAAAGCTGTTGTCTGCTCTTTTCTGTTAAAATTTGCTTCACTACAACTGTTTGAATTATTTGCATAAGATAGCCTCCTTCACACTTCTGCTTTTCTTATAGCAAAAAAGGGAGGAAATTATCCCTCCCTTTCATCTAGATGCAAAAAGCTATTCACCAATTTCTAGAAAAATTTTCTTATGTTGTGATGATCCTGCTGCATATACAACAGTTCTAATGGCCTTTGCAACACGCCCCTGCTTACCAATCACTTTCCCCATGTCTGTTTTGTTAACAGATAACTGATAGGTTATACGTGAATCGTCTTCCGCGATATCCACACGAACATCTTCTGGAAAATCAACTAAGGGCTTCACAATCGTTTCGATTAATTGTTTCATAGTGATTACGATTACTTGCTTAATTTTGCATTATGGAATTTTTCCATGATGCCTTGGTTTGAGAAAAGATTACGAACGGTATCAGATGGTTTCGCACCATCTTTTAACCATTTAAGAACTAATTCTTCGTTGATTTCTACTTTAGCTGGTTGAGTAACTGGATTGTAAGTTCCAACGATTTCAATGTAACGTCCGTCACGTGGAGAACGAGAATCTGCTACTACGATACGATAGAAAGGAGTTTTTTTAGCTCCCATACGTTTTAAACGAATTTTAACTGCCATTTTAAATAAGCACCTCCGAATAGTTTCACACAAGATAGTATAATATCAATTATTATTTCATTTGTAAAGTGTTTTTTCTTTACAGTGAGTATTGCCAATTTTGAACAACTTAAAACGGTTTGAAAGGAAGTTTAAAACCGCCTTTTTTCTTGCTTTTTTGTTGCATCCCTGTCATTTGCTTCATCATTTTTTTCATATCTTCAAATTGCTTCAGCAAACGGTTAACCTCAGTGACAGACCGTCCACTACCTTTTGCAATTCGTGTTTTACGTTTTGAGTTCAAGATTTCAGGATTGTTTTTTTCTGCCTTTGTCATCGATTGAATAATGGCTTCAACATGGGAAATTTGCTTTTCATCAATTTGAAGATTATTCAACCCTTTGATTTTGTTTGCCCCAGGCATCATCTTTAATAATTCATCAAGCGGACCAAGATTCCGAACCTGGCCAAGCTGTTCCAAAAAATCCTCCAGCGTAAACGTTGCTGTCCGCATCTTCTGTTCTAACTCTTTCGCCTTTTGTTCGTCGACATTTGCCTGTGCTTTTTCAATCAGTGTCAGCACATCACCCATACCTAAAATCCGTGAGGCCATTCGTTCCGGGTGAAACGGCTCCAAAGCATCCATTTTCTCGCCCAGTCCGACAAATTTAATCGGCGTTTGTGTGACAGCACGGATTGAAAGTGCGGCCCCACCCCTTGTATCACCATCGAGCTTTGTTAACACAACCCCAGTGAGTCCAAGTTGTTCATTAAAGCTTTGGGCAACATTGACAGCATCCTGACCAGTCATTGCATCAACAACAAGAAAAATTTCATCCGGTTTAGTTAATTCTTTAATGTCCTTCAACTCGTCCATTAACGCTTCATCAACGTGAAGTCGACCAGCAGTATCAATCAAGACATAATCATGATGCTCTTCTTTAGCCTTTTCAATTGCTTGTTTGGCAATTTCTACCGGACTGACTTGATCGCCGAGCGAGAAAACTGGCATGTCTAATTGTTTGCCAAGAGTTTGAAGCTGCTTTATAGCCGCTGGACGGTAAATATCGGCAGCAACAAGCAAGGGGTTGCGATTATACTTCTTCCGAAGCAAGAGCGAAAGCTTCCCAGTTGTCGTTGTTTTACCAGCACCTTGCAACCCAACCATCATAATGACAGTCGGAGGACGATTGGATGCAGCAATCTTGCTTTGCTCGCCTCCCATTAAGGCAGTCAATTCCTCATTAACGATTTTAATGATTTGCTGACCTGGAGTTAAGCTTTTTAGTACTTCTTGCCCTACTGCACGTTCGCTAACTTTTTTCACAAAATCTTTAACGACTTTGAAATTTACGTCTGCTTCCAGTAGTGCAAGGCGGACTTCACGCATCATTTCTTTGACATCCGCTTCAGAGACCTTGCCTTTTCCACGGATTTTTTGGATTGTATTTTGCAGTCGGTCGGCTAATCCTTCAAATGCCATTCATGCCGCCTCCTAATCTAATTTCTCAAGCTTGGCAACGGTTTCTAACATCGCCTGCTTTGAAGGGTTCTCCACAATAAGCAATTCTTTTACGTGACTGATTAGTTTCGCGCGCTCTTGAAATTTCAGAAATAATTGTAGTTTTTCTTCATACTCCTCAAGCATTGCTTCCGTCCGTTTAATATTATCATATACGGCCTGACGACTTACATCATACTCTTCGGCAATTTCTCCAAGGGAGTAATCATCTAAATAATAGAGAGACATATAGCTTTGCTGCTTTGGTGTTAACAACGAATAGTAAAAATCATAAAGATAATTCATTCGTGTTGTCTTTTCAAGCATCATGCAAGGGTTCCCTCCAATACCATTGTTAAGTGAAAAGCCTTTACAAAAGTAGTTTACACAGTCTAACTATTTCTGTCAAGAAAATATCTTTACATATATGTGATGTTAGCAACCCATAACCCCTGCTTTTCATGCTCCCCTTCCTATATTACTTCTTTCTTTTCTTTGCTTCAAGCAAACGTTTCATTCGTTCTTCTTTTTCTTCAGGGGACACAACCGCAACGGTTTGCTTCCTTTTAACAGGAGTGGTTTGCTCCTGATCCTGCCGTTTTTCCTTCTTTATTTCTTGCTTAGATTCTGCTTTTGTAAATTCCCTCTTGTTTTCAACATTAGCTTTTATTTTTGCTTTCGCCCTTGAAAGCTGCTGAAGGACTTCTGTGCCTCCTTGCTCACCTTTTTTTGAAGTTTTCTTTAGCAGGTGTAGCAATGAACGGAATGGCTGGAAGCCTAATCTCCTGAGCAGAATCTCGAACACCAGTAACAGAAAGGCAGCCAGTAAGAGCCATTCACTAATTGATTCTTTCTTTTTAGGTTTTTGCTTTAGAGGTCTGAACGCTTCTTTTGCCGTTTTAAGTTCTTTTCCGCCAGTAAGGACCGCCAGCTCTCTTAATAACTCATGATTTGTCCCTTTTAACAAATACTCATCAGAATAGGGTACCGAAAATCCTGTTTGGAATAATTTATCTTGTCCACCCTCGGTCGTTTGTTTCACCCGCAAAAAATACATCCCCGGTTTATTAGGAAATTTCACTTCAAATTCTCCCGGAGCTGTAGGTTTAGAATTGGTATCCATAACGATCCCATTTTGCGAAACAACTGATACATCAAGCGGAAGAAATTGACCATCCTCCGCTTTTAAATGGACCACCGTATTACCATTTTCTTTTTCAATTGTAAAACGGAACGGCTCACTATCAAAATGTGGCAGTGACTTTGCAACAATCTGATTTAAAAAATTCGGCCAGTTTGCCCAGTTTGCCCAGTCACCAGACCATTTTCCCGTCATATCAGAAGTAAAGGCTAGACTCGTACCTAAACCATAATGCCACTGGGCAAGAATCGGATCCTTTTTTTCACTAATGAGTGGCACCTCAGCTCTAGTTTTCGCAGTTACAGCGATATAAGCATTCATTTTAGGAATGCCGTTTTGAAAAATAGCTGTCCATTCCGGGTAGGGCTGTACAGCCGGATAAAAAGGATGATCTTCAATATAGGTTCTCGTTGTCATCACAGTTTCCCTTGAAAGAATGCTCGGAATAACCGAAGCATCTGTCACATCGTAAAATCTTCCCTTCCCCTGTCCGGCAAGATCTTCTAACAAGTTTCGATCAGCATCAGATCCTAATGCTACCGTTGACAATGTAATATGATTTTCCTTGCCCTTTTCAATCAATGATTGATAATCGCCACCAGCCGCAGACTGTCCATCCGTCAATAAAATAATGTGCTTTCGTTGTAGCTTTAAATCCTTTAACTCTTGATAGGCCTTTTCAAGGGAAGGATAAATATTCGTTCCACCCCCAACAGAAACAGAACGGATTTTTTCAATCACTTTCTTCTTGTTCTCGAGCGGCGCGGTTTCAACAATCACCCACGGCCGGTCATCAAAGGCAATAAAGCCAAGCGTATCTTTTTCTCGCAATAACTCCACCGACCTGGCTGCTGCTTCCTTCGCTAATGTCAGTTTATTACCGCTCATACTACCGGATCGATCAATGACAATCACCAATCCAAGAGAGGGCATCTCTTTCTTCCCTTTAATGTCCATATCGACCGGCAACAGCTTTTCAATTGGTGTTTTAAAATAGCCGCCGAGGCCAAAGCTGTCCTCGCCACCGAGCATCACAAAGCCTGTCCCAAATTCTTTGACTGCTTTTTCAATCAAGTTCATTTGCTGTTCAGTGACCTTCGTTCCAGGGACATTATTAAAAATAATCGATTGGTATTGTAAAAATCCCGCCAAGGTCGTTGGAAGCTTCTCAGGAATAAGCCTGTCAACGATTAATCCTGAGGATTGTAATATCTTCACTAAGGGGTCCTCCTGATTACCTTGAACAACGAGTACTCTTGGTGTTCCCTTGACATTCGTTACAGCATAAAGGGAATTATTCTCAATAAAAGTATCCCCTTCTGCGGCTAATTCCGCCTTAAAAATGGACATTCCCGGTTCGGATGCTATATGTGAAAAAGAAAACTCATTTTGACCTTCTTTTACTAATACTTGTTTATGGAGAATATCTTGGTTGTTTACTGAAATCCGTAATTCAGCACTTTTTTCAACGTTACTTGCAATCGATACAGTTAGATTTGCTTTTTCTCCCTCGTAAAGGGCAGGAGCGACATCTAGCTTCGTGATGGACATATCCTCACGGAATTTTTGCTTGAATTGAACATAATCTAACTCAAGGTTCTGATTTTTTAATAGTTTTGCGGCCTCTTTGCTATTGCCCGCGGTCTCATTTCCGTCAGATAACAAGACAATCCGTCCGCTTTGCTCAGGTTTCAACATAGAAGCAGCAAAACTAATTCCCTCTTCCAGATTGGTTTCATCAGTTTTCAATTTTCCGTTATATTGATCTAAAACTGTTTTTTTATTTGAAAGAGATTGTTCGACAATCGCGCCATCAGCAAACGATGCTACCGCAAATGTTTGATTACCTTTCTTAGATTGGATGCTCTCGTCAAGCCAATCCAATACTCCATTTTCCGCATCTTCAAAACTTGCTGAGCGGTCTGTAAGAAAAATAATCATTTCCTCTTTGATTGGCAACAGAATTTGCGGCATAGTTAGCGCAAATATAATCAATAAAAATAGAAAAGCTCTAAGGCAGCCAATTACCACTTTTTCTGGACTTCTTGATGTGTTTATTTGTTTAAAATATAGATAGATTAGGAAAAAAGCGGGTATTAATAGAACAAGAAAGATGGGAAACTTAAGCTCTACATCCACCTTCTATACACCTCCCATTCCATCATAAGCAGTAATAGCACACAGAGGGTCAGCCAAAACCATAGTGATTCATTTGGCTTCAACGTCTGCTCAGAATCATATGTCTTTGAACTATTCAATATAAAGGATGGGGCAGTCTCCGGTTTTTTTTCACGATCATCAAGAAGAACAGAGAAATAATAGACTTGACCATCAGCAACTGCTTGATAAATGCCCGGTTTGTAAGGGGCTTTAAAATTTTCCTTATTTAACTGAAGCGACGATAAGCTTTTTCCAGCGGAATTATAAATTTCCAATACAGATTTTTTAGTTTCAAGCTGAAGCCATTTTTCCTCTCCAGGCTGAAAGTAGCCAAGAAAGCCTGTTTGCTTTGATAACCACTGATAGCTGTTATAGAGAAAGATTGGAAAACCCGGGTGAAGTGGCCAATCCGTGTTTTCAAGTGAAAAATTTACGAGGATAACCGGCTGTCCATTTAGTGTTCCGGTTTGAATCAATGGATGATTGCCGCTGGTTACAACGTTTTCCCAGTTTCCCTTTATCGGGCTGGTTGCATACTTTATGTAGGTTTTGTCGATATCAACATATTCTGTTAACGGCGAATCCGTGCTCGTTATCGGTTCCTTTAGTTCAATGAGTTCATCCTCAGTTTGTTTATTATTGATATAAATGGTCGGCATTTTCGGTAAATCAACAACAGGTAGCCCTTCTGCCAGAATGATTCCACTGTCCTTTAACCCTAAAGCGCGGTTTTGATCAAGCTGTACCGTTTTGAATCCCAGGGTTTCCATTCCCTTAATAAAAAAGGGATTCACTCCGCCAAGTGCATGAATGGTTGGATTAAACACTGTGTAAACGGCCGTTAATTCATTGTCAGCCGCATACTGATCTCCTGCTTTTATTTTAGCTTGATAAAAGCGACGCTGTGGCAAATCAGGAACATTGATCACCACTTGTTTTCCAGGTGGAATCGTTACTTCCTGTTGATAATCGATCGAATCCTCACTTGTAATAACAAAGGGAATTGTTTTCGATTTCTTTCCTTGGTTTTCCAAAACTGCCAGCCCAGAAATTCGTTTTTCTTTTCCAGCAACCCCAAAGGACAAAATGGCAACATTATCTTGGATGCCGTCAGCATTATGAATTTCATAGGGAATATTATCAAGGTCTGCCTGGATGTCTTCCTTTTTCACTGAATCAGAAAATAAATGAATCACCGTTTCGCTGTTTTGCACAAGAGATTCTGCGAGCTTTACGGCCTTTTCGATATTTTCATGGTCGTAAGTTACAGTAAGCCCCGCAATCGTCCTGTGAATCAGGCCGGCATTGGTTTCCCGATTCAAAAGTATTTTTGGCTTCTCTCCGGCGATAATCACGGTTACTTCTTGACCATTTAAGCGATCAACCATTTGCTTCATCTGTTGTTTTGACTGTTCAATGAGTGGTTTATCAGCCTTCACCGCTGACATGGTAGCGGATGTATCAACAATCCAAATAATCTGTTCTCCCTTTACTCCCTCCGAGAGCCAAACTGGTTTTGCCAAAGCAAGCATTAATAAAGTGAGAGCAGCAATTTGCAGCCAAAATAAGAGATTATGCTGTAATTTTTGAATCCAGGGCGAGGCATTCCATTCATTCATTGCCTGCTGCCAAAGGAGGTTAGATGGGTTGATGACAGCTGTGTATTGTTTACGGAAAAAATATAACAACACAACCAAGGCGATCAAAATGACGAGGATAAAAAACAGTGTGTTTGTAAAGTACATCTTAATCACCTCTGGTTAATAAAGCATTCTTTTCGCGGAACACTCAAGAAATAAAAAATTCTTTAGATCAGCATCATCTGTCGTTAATAAATAACTAAAGCCAAAACGGCGGCATAAAGCTTCAAGCATGAAATTATGTTCTTGAACTTGCTTTTGATATTTTACGAGAATTGATTCATTCATCGTAACATTCACACTTTCATTCGATTCACTATCAATTAATTTTAAATCACCCGAATAAATTGGTTCGAGTTCTTCCCTGCTCAATAGTTGGATTAGTTTAACCTCCTGTTTAGCAGCAGCAAGTAATCGAAAAAGCTCTTCAAACGATTCAAGCGGTTCAAGCCCGTCGGTGATGAGAATGACCAGCTGATTATGTTTTAAGGTGTTTTTTTGAAAGCTGTCCGTAAATGTCCCGGCTGCCTCCTGCTTCGGTAACTGGAGGATTTCAAAAAATACATGTTTACTATATACGGACCCTTTTCTGCTTACCTTTGCGTATGAAGCCGAAGAAACCGGGATGAACGACAAGCGGTCTTCGCCAGTAAGTGCAATATAACTAAAGGCGGCTGCGAGCTCTTTTGCTCGATTCCACTTTGAATCAATCGCCTGCATGGAACTAGAAGCGTCCAGAAAGATTGTAACCGCTAATTCCTGTTCATCTAAAAACCTTTTAATATAATGCTTTTGCGTCCGGCCATAAATATTCCAGTCTATCTGGCGGACATCATCTCCGGGCTGATAAATGCGAAAATCAGAAAATTCAAGGGAAGTCCCAAACTTATTCGCCGTCCTCCCACCTTTATGAGCCCCCCGCCTCCTTGTTTTCGCCATCAATCTCATTTTTTGCAGCCTTGAAAGCATGGAATGCAAATGGGCTGTCATCGTTAACTAACATCCTTTCCAGCTTGCTCCAATACATCATGGATCAGGTCATCCGGTGTAATACCGTTTGCCTCTCCTTCAAAATTTAATAACAAACGGTGTCTCAAGACTGGGATGGCTGTCCTCTTTAGATCACCCATTGAAACATGGTATCTACCGGAAAATAATGCTCTCGTTTTGGCCATTTGGATGAGACTTTGTAATCCCCGCGGCCCGCTACCGAATTGGACGTATTGTTTAATCCTATCTGGGGCATCCGCTGAAGCCGGATGGGTAGCATCAATCATGGACACGGCAGCATTTAATATATCATCTGAAACTAAGATTTCCTTTGAAAGCTGCTGCAAGGCAATAACGTCTGCAGTTCCTAAAATTTTATTTAGTTTTGGTACCACTAGTCCTGTCGTTCGTAGGGCAATCTCTTTCAATTCAGCTTTTGTAGGATAGTCCACATGGATTTTACAAATAAATCGGTCCATTTGTGCCTCAGGGAGCGGATAGGTTCCTTCCATATCTATCGGATTCTGTGTTGCTAGTACAAAAAAGGGCTGGAAAAGTTGTTTAGTACTGCCCATAACCGTTACTGTTTGCTCCGCCATTGCCTCTAAAAGTGAACTTTGTGTTTTTGGCGTTGCTCGGTTTATTTCATCAGCTAAAATGATATTGCCAAACAACGGACCCTCATGAAAAGCAAACTCCTGCCTGCCGTCTATTCCAGGTTGAAGAATCATCGTCCCGGTAATATCAGAAGGCATTAAATCAGGTGTGAATTGAATACGATTAAAGGATAAATCCAGGCAGGCTGAGATGGACCGGACCAGCATCGTTTTCCCAAGTCCCGGTAACCCCTCCAATAAGGCATGACCTCCTGAGAAAATACTCCAAAGTACTTGATCAATCACTTCCTCCTGACCGACAATAAAATTCATTAACTCTTGCTTTACCATCTTAAACTGTTCAGCTGCCGTGATAAATTGGTTTTCTTTCTCTTTTAATTGAGACAATTTTGTCACTCCTTATTAGGATCTAGCAATAAAAAATAGTTTTTAACCATTGCTTCTAAATCTGAAGGGAGTTTTACCCGGTCGGTACTATTTCGATATGCGGCTGCATAATTCCCATATACTTCTTGATAGGAACGAAGCTGCCCTTTTAAAATTGGTCCATTTCCTGCAAATTGTTCTGACGCACTTCCCTTACCAATAGTCCCAGAATCTGTTTCAAGATTGTTTTTACCAACTAATTTCTCTGGGATCGTTAGAAGTCGGTGAGAACCCGCTCCTAACCCGGCCCCACCGCCATTTCCATTGCCGGAACCAGTCCCTGTTCCACTTCCAGACCCATTTCCATTTCCATTGCCTGCGCCATTTCCATTGCCTTGTGCACCTTTTCCATTGCCTGCGCCATTTCCATTGCCTTGTGCACCTTTTCCATTCCCTGCGCCATTTCCATTCCCTTGTGCACCTTTTCCATTCCCTTGTGAACCATTTCCAGATGATTGCTTTCCTTGATCGTTTCCTTTTGGTGTGCTCGAGGGATTCTCCCTTTTACTATTTGGACTGGTCGTCTTACCCCCAGCAGACTGGGTGGGAGGATTTAGGGCTAGTTGATTGGACTGTAATCCGCTTGCAAGCATTTCGTTTTCCAGGTTCTCAGATGCCTCTCCTAGTGCTGCCTGCGCCTCTGCAAGCTCCTTCATTGCATTATCTGAGTTTAGTGCATCGGAAATCTTTTTAGCCAACGCTGCTAATTCTTTTTCCGAAAGTTTTTTATCTGAACCACTCAACTTGCTGAGGGCCTTCTTTTGGCTTTCAGTTAATGAATCATATTTTTGGGTTAACTGTTCCAGTTCCTTTTTGATCTTTTTATTATCCTTCGCTTCCAATGCTGCTGCCAATTTATTTAAATCGGCGTTTTTCAATTCCTGCTCCCATGCTTTAAGGTTTTCTTGTTTTTCTTGTTGCTTCAATGCCTTTAATTCCAGTTCCTTTTTTTGCTTTGCAAGGTCTAATAATGCGTCTTCAGTTGTGGGGTTTTTAGTCATTATTTCCTTTGCTTTTTCCAGCATTTTTTTCACTTCAGGGTTTTGTTCTTTTTTTGCCTTTTCTTCCAGCTTCTTTTCGACTTTCTTCATTACCGCTATTTCCGTTTCTTTTTTTGCCGCTAATTGAAGATTATGATTTGGAAAATAATTAAGGAGTATGGAAAGAAAGGCAAAAACAGCAGCTATGATTAGCCACTTTGGCAAAAAATAGCCTTTTTTCCGTGCTAAAACATGCTGCTGTTCCTTCTTCATTAGGGTAATCGCTTCCGCAAGCTGCAATTTCTGCAGCGTCCCTTTATCATCAATAAAGAAAAGGGCCGTAATAACACGGTCTTCGGGAATATACGTATTAAAAAGCTGAGCCGCTTCCCTCCACCCCGGTCTACTCCTCCAAATTAGGAAGATAAATAGAATGAGGAGGAGGAAACAACCATACCAAAGCATTTCATGGTAGAAAGGCATTACGAATAACCTTGCTACCAAAAGGAGTAGTACCGTGAAGACTGAGGCTGCTAGAAGCCAGTAGTGGAACTGCACGAACGACCTTTTTATTAGGAGCTGTCTGCGAACAGGCTTCAGCAATTGATAAAACTGCCTTTTTTCCTCCATTTACCTCATCCTTATCTTTTAGACTTTACTTTCATATTTGGACGTAGTTTCCGGATACTAATAAACATCATAACAAGAAAAATAATCGTATAAGAAATCAAATAGGCTGCCCATAATGGAAAATCGATTCCCATCCCGGTTTGACTAGATAGTTCTCTAAATGCATCCGGTTCTAGAAAACTGAATAATATCATCGCCGGATTGAACATGGCGAAGAAATAAGGAACGGGATTATTAGTGGTAATACCCATTTGATTGACAGACAACGAAATCGAAAACAAAAAGGCGGTTCCCGCTGTTAGGAAAAGGGTTACTCCGTACGTACTAATCATCGCAATAATGGTTCTCCGGACAAGGGTGGAGAAAAAGATACCGATGCTTCCAAAAGCTAGTATGGTAAAGATATAGTAGCCAAGAATAGTGATTACTTGTCCGGGGGAAATCCCGCCAAACAGGAAAACAATGCTATAAATAGGCATACTCGCCAATATCATCAGTAATAAAAACGAAACAGACGAAATCAGTTTTCCCAAGATAATACTTGTGGAACTTTGATTCGTTGTTAATAAAATATTTAATGTTTGCTTTTCCCTTTCTCCGCTGATGACTCCTGCGGTTAACCCTGGAGTAATAAAAAGAATTAATCCCATTTGGATAAAAGACAACAGCATAAACATCGTTTTACTTTGATCTGGTCGAAATAAGCCCAGTGGAGAGCTCCGAGTTACTAAATAAATAAACCCAATAATCAAAATGGAAAGTGCCAGTAAATAACAAGCAAGACCTAGAAAACTTTTAAATGAGCGGAACCTTAACTTAAATTCCTTGTTTAAAACGGGATTAAGAAGAAAATTTCTCAAGATAGCTCCACTCCTTTCGTTATTTCCATAAAGACATCTTCCAGATTCGTTTCAATTTCAGAAAAGCTGATAATCGGTATATCATGTAAAAGAGCATTTTTTAACAATTGTACCTGTTCTTCCACACTACCCTTGAACATGAATTGGAGCGATTCTTCATCATCCCTTTTCGCTAATTGGCTCACTAGCGGTTGGTCTTCGAAAAAAGCTACCGCTCTGTCTAATTCATGGAACAGCTTGACAATTATTAGTTTTTCTCCTTGGAGACGTTGTTGGATTTCGGCAACTGATCCTTGTGCTACTAATCGTCCTTGATCAATAATTCCGATAGAATCACACATTTCCGCAAGTTCAGGAAGAATATGTGAAGAGATTAAAATGGTTTTACCCATATTCTTTAATTCTTTTAAGATTTCTCTCATTTCCACTCGTGCTCTCGGGTCAAGACCGGATGCAGGTTCATCAAGAATGAGTACCTCTGGATCATGAATCAATGACCTTGCAAGGCAAAGTCGCTGCTTCATTCCCCTTGAAAGCACATCAACATAGGAATCTTGTTTATGCGTTAAATTCACTAATTCAAGAAGCTGGGGAATCAATTTGCTTCTTTCGCTCTGGCTAATTCCATAGCTTGCCCCATAGAAATCCAAATACTCTACTGCCTTTAACTGGTCATATACGCCAAAGAAATCTGGCATATATCCTAATTGTCTACGGACTGCTTTAGGTTCCTTAGATATATTATATCCATTAATATAAGCTGTGCCCGAGGTTGGTGACAACAATGTGGCTAAAATGGAAAAAGTGGTAGATTTACCAGCACCATTTTGTCCGACAAAGCCAAAAACGGACCCTTTTTCAATTGTAAGATTTAATGAATCAAGTGCAGTAAATTTACCGTACCTTTTGGTTAAGTCGACAATTTCAATCATGAGTTGATTTCCCCCTTCATTGAAAACTCAGGCATCCTTACGAGAGGGTCACCTTGTCCTGCTTTTATTAATTTGATAATGATTGCTCCATCCTCGGAAATATATTGATCAAGATGTTCTTTTATCGTTGTATGTGAATCAGGTAATGGTAAAAACTTACCTGTTGTATGGTTGAGAAGCGAGTAGGTGACATTAACACCTTGCCAAGTGATTTCTAATTCTTTGAGCTTACGATTCATTTTCGCCAATTGACTAGGGAGTTCTAAGACATAATCATACTCGCCATCATCAAGCTCCATTTCGTTACGTCTACCTGTCTTATCATTGATAATCCCGCCTCGAATGGTATTAATGTGGTTCTTGAGCATATCATCCTTTATGGTGAATGAACCGGATAGCTTCGTTTGTATATTTAGTGTTTGGTAGATTAAACTTAGGCCTTTTCTCGCCTCGTTTCTTCCCTTTATATCTGCTTTGATGACAGAATCTTTTGTATAGCCATATAGAATCGGCTGATTTTCTGATTGCGAGTTGTTGTAAAGAAATTCAATGGCGGCATATTCCATTTTTTCTCTTTTTAATTTATCCACCTCTTGTTGGCTAGTGGGCATATTGTAGGCATTTCCTTGGCTATAAGGTCCAGCCAAATAATCCTGTTGCATTGTTTCGTTAACAGATACACTTTCCCCACTCTTTACTGGTCCCACCTTGATTTTTTTCCCGCCTGACCAAATATATAATTCTTCAAAATCATATGGGAAATGATTGACGATTTTTCCAGATAGTTTTTTATTTTCATAGGAGAGATTGATATCAAATTGACCAGCATTTTGTTTGGAAGCTTGCCCAAAATAGGTTCTAGTTGACCAATATTCCACATTCGGAAAAGTGACACTACTGGTTTTTCTGCCATTTTCTAAAACAGCATATCGTTTTCCATCATTAACTGGCATCATCGATGAACCTGGTACCCCATAGAACTTCCCGCTTGAAAAGTCAAGCTGGTAATCACCGCCGGTATTCGAAAGGAAGGTAACTGCCTCGAAACCATTTAACTGGCCATTTTCTGTCTTATAAATTCCAGTTTGGTTCATTTGCGGTTTTGCAATTCGGTCTTTTGCTCCGATGACAAAGATACCAACAGATGAAATAAATGCAACACTCATAATAATCCACCATGCATGCTCGCGTTTATCCAGCCTTTTTAACAAGAAATATAGAAAAGGAACGAGCAGCAAGAGATACACCAAAAGGAACAAACTTATCTGCCCAATAGAAAATTGTGATGACGCAAAGTATTCATTTACTTCTGCAAATTCATTGAATAACATGTCATAGGGGTTTGGTCCACCCTTTTGAAATTGAAATGTAGAAGGACCTTTAATCATAGGGCTGGCTGCAAACCAAGGACCATAATCTTTCCACGAGGAGAGTGGTTCATCTCCAAGAGAAAAGGCCGTTTGCCAAATTTCACCTGAACCATAACCTTTATGAACAACCATCGGTAAATCTCCGCTTTTTACGGCAACATTTGCCCCCTTATCCAACTGGCCAACAAAAACAGGAATGTCTTTAAAAGGGGGTAATGTCGGTGTTGCTTGAAAAAACTTTGTATCAGTGAGCACCTCTTTATCTGGTTTCATCGGCAATACCTGGTACAGGCTTCCATAAGAACCAGCTGCATTTGGGGCTGCACCGGCAATTAATTTGCCGCCATTTTGTACCCATTTCAGGATCGCTTGCTGTTGTGTGTTTTTTAGTTTGGAAATACCAAACTCATCAATCATTATGTAATCTAGTGAATCAAGGCCAAGTTCATCATCAGGAATCATCGCTTCAGTTAGAACAATGGTTTCGATTTGATTGCTCGTTGCCATGACTTTCAATTCTTTAAGACGATCGGAATCCTCACTTAACATCCCAAGTGTGCGGCTGCCCTGGTCTATATACTTTGGTTTTAGTTTTTTATCTCCGATAAAGGCTTGCTCATGATCGTCCTTCCAGCTTCCTTTGTATAAAAAGATTGATTGTTTTACCTGAGTATTATTATTGTAATACTCTTCTGAAAAGGCAGGTAATGAAAGCGAATACGATTTTTTGCTCCCCTTCGGCACATCTATTGATAAAACTTTTGCTCCGTTTGAATTATAGGATGATGCAAAGGTGAAAAGGATATCTCCGGTAAAATCTGCTCCGCTGTTTTCAACCGTCACTTGAACTGGGAAGCCGCGGCCGCTTTTTACCTTTCCTGCATAGCCTTCTTTAACGGATATTTTAATAAAACCTCCTTCTGCCTTTGCGGGTTGGACTGCTTGGGTTAATATAACCAGACATAATAAAAATACAAATAATACCTTCTTCTTTAACAAATCAATTCCCCCTATAAATACATGACTATAAAATAGACGAATATTACTCTCTATTGCACTACAATGTTTAAAGTTTTTTATTTTCTATTTTTCACAAACCACATCACTTCCAATAACAGTTCCCTTTAGTGTATTTTTACACCTTTGACAAAAAAATGCAATCAGTTATGGAATATTTTCCTTGTTAGACAAAAAAAAAGCAGCTTTAAACTGCTTTCAGGTTGTCGAAAAACCTTCTTCGTTTGATTGATAAATATATTGATTTTTCGTTTCTTCTTGAAAAAGTTCGCCCTTATTATAGTGATGATAACGGCCGCCCATCTGATCCCCTAATTTTGTTTAAAATGATGGTTTTTGATATCCGGCTAAAAAATAAAAACTTTATATCATGTATTGTTTTTTCCCATTACATTTTGGAGCGTACGCTTTACAGTGGTTATTTTCTTCTTACTATGAAATACAGTAATTATATAATCCTAATTAAATAATGCAAGATAGAATAAAAATCATGTACGAAGTAAATGTAAGTAACACAAGGAAGAAGATAAACGTGGTATTAGATACACAGCGTTATATTATTTTTTTCATTTGAATTCGTTTTATTTTTTCAATTTTGTAGAATCAATTTGAATTTGACCTTTCCAAAATCCAGCTACTGTTCCAATTTTATTTATATTTATATTCATCGTAAGTGGTTGTTTAAAAGCCCCTTTCCCTTCAGGACCTTCAACAAATGTAATGATGCCTTCCGGCTTATCGTTATCACGAATACCTATATATTTTAATTCCTTTCCATTTGCCATTAATCTAAATGGTAAACCATCTACACTTTGAATAAATGCTAACTGCGAGAACACACCATTCTGGTTACTATATTCGGGATTCTCTTCCTGTTGTCCATTTATTTTGCCATCACTCTTCAAGTTTCCTCCAATTGTATCAAATTCATATCGTACTAAATTCCCATCAGCTTTTTCAATTCTATAATAAACAGATATACGTGAATCTTCTACATATAATTCTTTAAAATGTACAGTAAAACCTTGATCAGTAATTTTTTCATCAATAGGAATGAATTGACCATTTTTCATGATGTCTTGTTTTACAACCTTATCATTTGAAATTTCATTCGCAAAATAGGAAGCAACATCCGTAGCTGCCACTTGTACTTGTGGAATCATAGCTGTTACAAAAATCCCTGCTGCAGCTACTGCTGTATATATGAAACGTTTTGATTTTTTATTCTTATTTGTAAACAAGCCCTTTTTCTGTTCAGTTTTTTGATTCATATAAGTGACATTTTCTAGTTTTGAGCGACTTTCAAATGTTTTCCATGCTTGTTCTACATCGATTTTGATTTCTTGTGATGAATGTATATTTTCTTCCTCTAACATAACGTTTTCCCATCGATTTAATTTACTGATTTCTATTAATAAATCTTGACATACTTCACATGTATCTAGATGTTTTGTGAATTCCTTTCTTGTATCACGAGAAAGCTCCCCATCAATATATGTTTGAATAAACCCCTTATCACAACAATTCATTTATTATACCTCCTCTAATTGTTTATAAACCTTACGGAATTTTTGTTTAGCACGAACCAATAATGTCCCAATAGAAGATATTTCAATTTGTAGTACTTCTGCAATTTCTTTATATTTAAAACCAGAAAATTTCATTAATAAAATGGTTCGATCCCGATCATTCATATTGCTAAGTACCATTTGTACCTTTGTAATTTCTTCTTTTCTTATGCAGTCATCATCTAGTGATGAATCATATTGTACTTCATGATATTGTATGGTCTTATCTATTCTCGCCTGATGTCGTTTTTCAGATCGTAGATAGTTATACGCTACATAAATAGAAGATTTTATGAGCCATCCAGGTACATTTTCAATCTCTTTCCAATCGTTGCGATATAGTTGTAAAAATACTTCTTGCGATAATTCTTCAGCAATAATCTGATTTTTAACAATCCATAATATTTGTTTCACAACATAAACATAGTATTGTTTAAACAAATCTTCAAATGTCACATCCGAAGCATGACTTTCTTCATCTTTTATTGTTAACATTTCAGTTAAAACCTCACTCTCATTTGATGCCTGTATTATAGAGAAACCACAAAAACAAGTTTTGTGACAAAATTTATATATTTTTTAAAATTATCACTAGTGTTGCATAAATAGTGTCATAATTTTTAGTTTAATATTTTACCTTGTTTAAAGCCAAAAAGGTAAATACTGAATTAAAGGTGGTCCTGTTCATTTGGAATTTAATTTACAATTAAAACTTATGCAACGACGACAATTTGTTGGTTAAGGAATGGCTTTTCCTTCAATTTTCCGAAGCCAGATATTCGCTGGTTTCCACAAAGCAGCCCTTAAATAAACCAAATGAAGTTTTTCGTGTAATCTTGTCCATGAGATTGGTCCTTTTTAGTCGATTTGGACGGGTTACCACCTGACTTTATCCATTATGAAGGACTTTTTCTTTGGGTAAAATGATATTGTTGAACATTTTGAGTATTTTTTATAGTTAAATGAAGTTACTGCAACACTAGTGTAAAATTATGTACAAAAAAAGCATTCATCTATCAAAGATGAATGCTTTTTCGATATAGCGTTCTTTTGTGACCACTAAAACATGAATGCTCTCGGTTCCTTTTAAGTTAGGCAGAACCACAGATTTGAAATCCTGTGAAATTTGGCAAAACATTGCTTAACATTTCTATGGTTTTGTTACATACAATACCTTAAATACTTGATTGCACAATTCAAGTGTACATGCAAATATACACTGCTATCCTTCTCTAAGTACATCTATGGTATTATCTTTTTGGATTTTCCGAAGTGGAATTAAAACTGCAACATAACTAATCAACAATGCAGTTATAAATGTAATAAAGCTAGCTTGATAAGGGATGGCCCATTCAAACGAAATTGTATTTGAAACAGCCACATAGAGAATATACGAAAGCAGGCAACCAAAAAAGATTCCTTGTACACTCCCAAAGAAACCATACAAAAGCCCTTCGTAAATAACCATCTTTTTCAAATCCTTTTGCGACATACCAATTGATTTTAAAGCGGCTAATTCTTTTCTTCTCATCATAATGCTTACTGTAATCGTATTTAAAACATTTACACTACCAATCAGTGCAATAACCGCTATAAAACCATAAGCCAATATTTTCATATAAAGCATTTCATCTTTAATGGCACTATTTTCATCTATATTATTTATTACCTGTATAGATTCATCTCTTCCCAGCTTCTTTTGTATATCTAAAACTGTAGTCTTAGCTTGAGATTGATTGTTCAATTCAATTCCAAATCCCTTTAATGTTGAAGAAGATTTTGTGAGAGAATCAACTACTTGTTCACTGGTAATAAAAGTTATGGTATCTAACGTTCTACTCATGTTAAAAAGATCCGACTCCACAATTGCGGCTATTTTTACAGTTTCTATTTTGTCCTGGGTGTAGGAGACTTCTTCAGTCGATTTCCCTTCCTGTTGATCCTGTATGACTTGAATTGTATCTCCCACCTTAAAGGTACTTAGGGGACCTACATATGTTTTACCTGTATTCATATCTTTTGCTGCAGCCTGTTTTACTAAAATAACTCCTTTTTCACGATTTAATTTTTGAATATCAATTTTTCCACTTGTTACACTTTCAGCTAGTTTCTTTAAAGTATTCCCGTCGTATGCTTTTACATGAGTTTTCATGATTTCTAAAGTACGATCATTATACTTTACTTTTTCATACAATGAGCTATTTCCTTGCAATTCTTTGATTTGTTTATTTTCTGGTATTTTTGTATGAAAATTGTATGCCTCATACTGCTTGTACAGTTTCTCTACATTATTTATCTGTTGAAGGTTATGACTCATACGATTTATGATAGGCTTGTCTAAATCTGAATTAATCATAACCGATATATCTGCTTTTAGGGCTTGATCTGTCGGTTGCTTACGCTGAAAGGCAGTATCGATTAAAAACGTAAAAGTGATATACAATACACTACTTATAATAATGGACAAGATTGTAACGGTATATCTATTAGGATTCCTTTTTATATTTTTTAGTGCCATACTTAAAGGGAAAGAGATTGGTTTCTTTATTTTTTTTCCTTTCTGTCTTTTTATTTTATCTTTTTTTATGGATAACCTGCTACTTATGGCTAGTAGCGGTGAAATTCTGCCTGCACGAAAAGCAGGGAAAAAACTGGACACATAGACTGTTATTAATGTAATGAAAGAACTTACAAATATAATTCCCCAATCTAATTGGATTGTAGATCCTGTAGGATTATTGAGTAGCTTCAGCAGTATCTGATTCAGACTGAAGACTACGAATATACTGCACAAAATTCCAAAAAAGATAGCGATAATAGAAAGAAATGTTGCTTCTCTCATTACAATTTTCCTAATTTGTTTTTGTGTAGCACCTATACTCCTCAATAAACCAAGCTGTTTCATTCGCTCTACTACACTAATTTGAAATGCATTATAAATAATCACAATGGTAGAAATGACAACAATCCCAATACTAATTGTAGCTGCAACAATCATTTCTGAACTAGGCTTTAAAGCTTTGTTTAACTCCTCATTCATCTTTACATTCTCTTTATTCGTCAATAATGTAAATTGATTTTCAACTTCGTTAAAATTTGCAGACTGATGTAGTTCAATCAATAGATTGCCTTCTCCAACCTTAAATTCATTTTTAAACGTTAATAATCGACCGTTTTTATTTTCCTGTGTACTGTTAGAATCATGAAGTAAACCAACGAGTTTATATTCTTTTTCATGCATAGTAAACATATCACCTAACTTCAGGTTAGGATCGATGTAAAGTAACATCCATTCTTCCAAAACAGCTTCATTTTCACTTGAAGGTAGCTTTCCTTGTATAGGAATACTTGATTTTAAAATCTTTAATGCTTGATGATCTGCATACATATAAGAGACATCTATCTCATTAACATAGAGCGTCTCTCCTTGAGACGCAATGCCGTAAGTATCTATATTAGGATTATTTTTTACCATATTGAGAAGCTTTTGATTATAATCTTCAACGGAAATATTGGCAGAACCAAGTGGACCCTTTCTAGCTTTTTCTATTTGCGAAGTGTATCCACTATTGAAGAATAGTCCAATTGTTGTTATTAACGATAGTGCTAAAATAATTCCTAATAATGTTAAAACAGTGCGTTTCACATTACTTTTTAGATATTTTTGACTTAACTGTTTATAATTACGAATCACATCGCCTCTCCTCCCTATTTCGCATGATCCTGTTCTATCTGTTTATCTGAAATGATCATTCCGTCTTCTACCGTGATAATTCGATCGGAATTTGATGCAATAGCGGGATCATGGGTAATTAAAATTACCGTTTGATTATTTTTTTTAGCCGTTGCCTTTAATAAACCAAGCACTTCTTTTGTATTTTTTGTATCTAGGTTTCCAGTTGGTTCATCCGCTAAAATAATATCTGGTTTATTCATAAGAGATCTACCAATAGATACTCTTTGTTGTTGACCACCTGATAATTCAGAAGGCAAATGATTCCGTCTTTCATGTAACCCTAAAACTTGTATAATTTCATATAAATATTGTTCATCTACCTGTTTGTCATCTAATAAAGTAGGCAAAGCAATATTTTCTTGTACATTTAAAACAGGAATTAAATTGAAGAACTGGAATATAAAACCGATATTTCTACGGCGAAAAATAGAGAGTGCATTATCCTTTAGATTATAGATATTTTCCCCACCTATAAACACATTTCCTGAAGTTGGATGGTCTAACCCCCCTAAAATGTGTAATAACGTACTTTTTCCAGATCCAGAGGCACCAACAATCGTTACAAATTCTCCCTTATAAATGGAAAGATCAATTCCTTTTAACGCCTGTACTTGTGTTTCTCCCTCTCCATATGTTTTTACTACATTTTCTAATCTAACAACCTCCATACAACTCATCCTCTTCACAAATTAATTTTGAACCTCTACAAAATAGAGTTTATCCTTATCGTAGTTACCATTCTCTTCTTTTACGTCATACACTTTTGAAATATTTTCGACCACCATGTTTAACTTATTTTTATTTTTATAATCAAAATTTTCTTTTGCAAACTGAATTAACGAAATGCTTACTTCTTTTTCTTGTAATTGTTTATATGTTTCATCATTAACGATCACTACGGGTGATGAGAAATAGCCAATCCAATTATTTTGTTTGATATGTTGAACAGGTATCATTTGTCCATTTAAATTTAATTTTCCATCCTTCATTTCCTCATTTGCTTCACTTTCCGTGTAAAATAAGTTTTTTTTACTCGCTAATTCTTTTATTTCTTTTACCGGGGATGAAATTGCTGAACCTTCATTTCCTAAGTTAGTTCTTAGGATTCCTTTTTTTATGTATTTTTCAGCTGTAGACTTTGTAATTACTGCATATTGTTTTTTTGTAATATCTAATTCCGCGATTCTTTTGCCCATCTCTTCTTCAGTCATATTTACACCTTTTTCTTTCCATTCTTTCTTAATAGCTTCTTTCTGCTCGGCAGTATTTTCATGTTTTTTAATTTCTGTGACCAACTTATACTGATAATCATCTGTTTGTGCGGTTTGATCTTTATACAGATTTTTAACAGCAGAGATCTCTTCTTTGGTTCCTGATACCATGATGCCGTTTACTGATTGTGAAGGTCCTTCTATATAGCGTTTCACAGTAAAACCCACTCCTATAAAAATCAATGTTACTACTAAAAACCAAATCATCTTTTTCATTTTATTCCTCCTGATATATTGTGTTTACTTTTGAATGAAACGTTAGATTGTTTCCATTTTCCCTTATGGTTTAAAAAACTTAGCTACTACTTTATCTACCTTTGAACTAAAGAATATTATGCTAACAAGTAGCGTTGCTATAAGCAGAAACTTGTTACCCAATCTCTTGTTTTTCATATTTTTTCTCCTCAAAAAATGTACTGTCTTAATTAACTTTAATTTTTATATAACTATTATGCATTGTGTCACTCCTCTTCATTATTAAATATCTACATACAAAAATAATAAACTAGTACATATAAGCTTATTGATATGATTCTCCTAATCTTTATTAGTTAACATGTCAGTTAAAACCCCACTCTCATTTAATGCCTGTAATATAGAGAAACCAGAAATCCAAGTTTTGTGCCAAAAAATTTTATTTTTTTTATGTACGAAAAAAAGCATTCAGCTTTTAATTAGATGAATGCAAAAATTTTTTTTATGATGATGTACCTTTTCCTATCCCTTCGAGAAGATACATCATATTACAGCAGCCTGCCAAAATAAAAAAAAAGAATGCGACACACTTAGCCAGCTTAGAAAAAGTGTGTTGCAATTCTTTAGGTTGATTTGCCACCCTGTTGATTGAAGCGGAAATCAACAGGCCAGCTAGCAGGGTCAATCCATTATTAAAAAATTGCCGAGAAATATACCCTTTCTCGACAATCTGAAAGCAGCTTTAAACTGCTTTTTTTATCATTACTAATTATTATTCTGTTTTTTCAACTTGATCGGCAAATAAACCGTATACAAATCTTTCTGCATCAAATTCTTGAAGATCATCCATTTTTTCACCTAGACCAACGAATTTTACCGGAATTTTTAATTCATTCCGTATCGCAAGGACAATACCACCTTTTGCTGTTCCATCTAATTTAGAAAGGACGATTCCACTTACATTAGTCACTTCTTTAAAGGTTTTCGCCTGGATAAGGGCATTTTGTCCAGTCGTGGCGTCAAGGACAAGGATCACTTCATGCGGGGCACCGGGTATTTCTCTTTCAATGACCCGCTTTACTTTTTCAAGCTCCTTCATTAGGTTCACCTTATTTTGCAAACGGCCAGCTGTGTCACACAATAATATATCTGCCTGGCGGGATTTAGCAGCCTGAATGGCATCATACATAACCGCTGCAGGATCAGATCCTTCAGCCTGTTTAATTACCTCAACGCCAACTCTTTCACCCCAAACCTCAAGCTGTTCAATAGCACCGGCACGGAAAGTATCACCGGCAGCCATCAATACTTTCTTGCCTTCGCTCTTAAACTTATGTCCAAGTTTGCCAATCGTCGTTGTTTTCCCAACCCCATTTACTCCAACAAATAGAATGACGGTCAGACTATCCTCTTGGAGGTTTAATTTTGAGGACTGTCCTTCTCCAGCATTATATATCTCGACGAGCTTCTCAGAAATGACACTTTGTACTTCTTGTGGGTCTTGGATGTTTCGACGCTTGACTTCCATCTTCAGCTCTTCAATCAGTTGCATGACTGTGTCAAAACCGACATCGGCCTGAATTAAAATTTCCTCTAGCTCTTCAAAAAAATCTTCATCGACTTTTCGATAGCGGGCAACTAGCTCATTGACTTTTCCTGAGAAATTATCCCTTGTTTTCGTTAGACCTTCCTTAAACTTTTCCGTCACAGTGTCTGTCGATTTCGTAATTTTTTCTTTTAATTTTTTAAAAAAGCTCATGATTTCACTTCCCTTAATTTATGATATTACAAGCTCCTTTGTATCCTCTAGTCTGACAGAAACCAGCTTTGAAACGCCTGATTCCTGCATAGTTACCCCATAGAGGACATCTGCTTCCTCCATCGTCCCTTTACGATGTGTGATGACGATAAATTGAGTTTCGGTGCTGTATCGTTTTAAATATTGGCTGAACCGGTGGACATTAGCCTCATCAAGGGCAGCCTCAACCTCATCCAGAATACAGAACGGTACAGGGCGAATCTTTAGAATGGAAAATAATAAAGCAATAGCTGTTAAGGCACGCTCTCCTCCTGATAATAAGCCTAAATTCTGCAGCTTTTTCCCAGGCGGCTGTGCCACGATTTCAACGCCTGTATTTAATAAATCTTCTGGAACTGTGAGAACAAGATCCGCTCTCCCCCCACCGAAAAGGGCGCGGAATGTCGGTTCAAAATGCTCACGAATCCCATTAAATGTTTGTTCGAAGCGTTTCTTCATTTCGATATCCATCTCTTCAATGACCTGAAAAAGGGTGTCCTTTGCTTCCTGGAGATCTGTCTTTTGTTCATTTAAGAACTCAAATCGCTCAGAGACACGTTCATATTCTTCAATCGAGCCCAGATTAACATTACCAAGTTCATCAATGGCTAGCTTAATCAGCTTGACCTTTTTCCTAGCGTCATCCACAGGAATGGTTAATGAATATTGCTCCTTTGCCCCTTCAAATGATAAAAGGTATTCTTCCCTTAAATGTTCCAATCGGTTTTCAAGCTCCACGTCTAAGCGATTGATTTTGACTTCCTCATCCTTTAATACAACAATCATCCCTTTGTGGAGTCTCTTAAGCTCTTTGGCTGCTACTTCTATTTCTTCCAATGCCCCCTGCAACTGTAGGCGTTCTTGTCTTCTTATAGTAATTAATTGTAAGGTTGCTTCTTTATCTTGCTGTTTTCTCTTTGCCGCTGCTTCTAATTGTTCCTCTCCAGATGAACTGTTCGTCATTTCCGCTGTTAACAAGTTAAGATCCTCGCTAAAAATAGCCAGCTTTTGTTCACTTTCCTCTAAATCAGCGTTTAATAGTGCAAAGCGTTCCTTCTTATTTGTAAATTGCTCATTTTTAGATGCGAACTCCACTTTAAGGTCATTTAATTCATTTGCTAAAGCTTCTTTCGATGTCATATCATTTGTCTTTTGTTCCGTAAGCTTCATTATATAACGATCAAGTTCGGCAATTGAGTCCTTGTAATTCTCAATCGCTTCAACTAAGTCAGTTTTTCTTTTCAATAAGGTGTTCTTTTCATCAGAAAATTGCCCTTTTTCAAGATCATAAATGGCTAAACGGTCATTGATATTTTTTTCTCCAAGCTCTGCTTCGCGCAGATCACCTTTTATCGACTGCTCGTTTAACCGTAACGCTTCGCCATTTTTGCGCATTTCTTCGAGATGATCTTCTGCCAGTTGAACTTCTTCTTTTAAGAGTTTAACAGCCTGCTCTAATCCAGCTGTTTTTTCCTCCATAATGGCAAGTTTTTCTTTTAACTGCTCAAGCTCACCTTTTCGTGTTAATAAAGAAGATGTCTTTTGTTTTACAGCACCGCCAGTCATTGCACCGCCGGGATTAACAATATCACCATCAAGTGTTACCATCCTAACACGGTATTGAAGAATTTTCGCCAATTCATTGGCACCCTGTAGGTCTTTAGTAATTACGACATTCCCTAAAAGGTTATTCATTACCTCGGCATACCTTTGATCAAATTTCACAAGGGTGACAGCAACCCCAATTAATGAAGGATGATTTTGAATGGCTGAAAGCTGTGCCGCAGATAATGTCCTTCCTTTGATGACACTTAACGGTAAAAAGGTTCCCCGCCCAAAAGAATTTTGTTTTAAGTATTGTATAGCCGTTCGTGCATTTTGCTCGGTATCGACAACAATATGTTGAAGGGCACCACCAAAGGCAATTTCAAGAGCTGTTTCGTACTCTTTTGGAACGGCTACAAGCTCTGCCACTGCCCCTTCAATTCCCTTCAGCTTACTTCCTCGCGCCTTTAGGACTTCTTTTACACCTTGAAAAAAACCTGAGTAATCCTCTTCCATTTCCTCCAACATTTCTTTTCTTGATTTAGCCTGCTGAAGAAGCTGATAGGCTTGATACAATGTCTTTTCTTGTTTTTGATAATTATTTTTTACTGTCTCAAGCATCCGCTGCTGATCACGAAACGTAACAACCTGATTCGCTAACTTTTCTTGAATTTCTTCTAGGGCAGATTGAATTTCTCTCTTTTTATTTTGCGCGTTTTCTCGTTCCTGAATGAACTTCTCATTGTCTGCATCAAGACGGGAGCTTTTTCTCTCCTGTTGCTCCAACTGTTGGTCAATGTATTTTACTTCATTATTGGCACCAGCTTGATTGTTTAAGCGCTCGATATATTCACTTTTTAAACTTTCAATTTTTTGATCAATATTCTCAGTAAATAATTGTAGTTTTTCTTGTCTTTCTTTTAGCTTGGCTTGTAAAATTTTCACCTGTTCACCAAGGTCTGTTACGGCCTCAGCCTGGATATCGCGACTTTTTTTCAACTGGCTGATTCGTTCTGATAGTTCCGAAACATTTGCTTGAAGCTGCTCTTTATTTTGGGAAGCATTTTTCTTCCGTTCCTTGAGAACCTCTTTTCGGCCTTCTAACTTTTCAAGCTCCTCACTTGCATGGAGCAGAACATTCTGTAGGTCCGTAATGGACTCGTCTAAGGCAGAAATTTGATCCCTTGTTTCGACAATTTTCACTTCTTTTACCTGCAAATCTGAAGAAAGCTTTAGCTCTTCCTGCTGATGTTCTTCTAGCTGGAGAGAGAAGTTTTCCCATTTCTGATGCAGGTCTTCGATTTCATAAACCGTTAAGGCAACTTCTATTTTTTCAAGTTCTTCTTTTTTCTCCAGATAGTCCTTTGCCATAGATGCTTGAATTTTAAGCGGTTCTACTTGGCTTTCAAGCTCATGTAATATATCATTCACACGGTTTAAATTGTCCTGTGACTCAAACAATTTAATTTCCGCTTTTTTCTTGCGGTTTTTATATTTTAATACCCCTGCAGCCTCTTCGAAAATCGTTCGCCGGTCCTCAGCCTTACTATTTAAAATTTCTTCTACTTTACCTTGACTGATAATTGAAAAGGCTTCCCGGCCAAGCCCTGAATCCATAAATAAATCAATGATATCCTTGAGTCGACATGGCTGTTTATTGATGAAAAATTCACTATCACCGGAACGTGATACCCTTCTTGTTACACTTACTTCATTGTAATCGATTCCTAATCCTTGATCTTGATTGTCCAATGTGAGTATTACCTCGGCAAAGTTAAGCGCTTTTCTGGTATCACTGCCGGCAAAAATGATATCTTCCATTTTACTGCCTCTAAGAGATTTAGCCGACTGTTCCCCCAGTACCCAGCGGATTGCATCAGTAATATTACTTTTGCCGCTGCCATTTGGGCCAACGACGGCCGTTACTCCAGGAACAAAATCAACGCCGATGCGGTCAGCGAAAGATTTAAAACCAATAATGTCCAACCGTTTTAAAAACATTTATTTATCCTCCCTATAATGCCCGGGATTTCTCCTCTTAAAATATTTGTTGAATCTAGGTTGTTCTTGCTTTTAATACGCCCAGCGCCATTTGGGCAGCATGCTGTTCCGCTTCTTTCTTTGATTTCCCCGTTCCCACTCCTAGTTCTTTTTCGTTTAAGGAAACTTTGGAAACAAACTCCTTATTATGTGCTGGTCCTTTTTCTTGTAGAACACGATATTCAAGTGGACCTGTTCCATCCCTTTGAATAAGTTCCTGTAATTGGCTTTTGAAATCCATCACATGAGAAAAAGCACCTGCATTTATTTTAGGAAAGACGACTTTTTCAAGGAATTCAATAACTTTTTCAATTCCTTGATCTAAATAAAGAGTCCCAATGAACGCCTCAAATACGTCTGCAAGTAAGGCCGGGCGCTCTCTTCCGCCCGTCATCTCTTCCCCTTTGCCGAGCAAAATTAATTTTCCAAATTCTAGCTCGTTTGCAAAAGAAACAAGTGATGGTTCGCAAACAATCGCTGCTCGCAGCTTCGTCAATTCTCCTTCTGTCATTGTTGGATATTTTTTAAAGAGGAATTGTGAAACAGTCAGCTCTAGTACGGCATCTCCTAAAAATTCAAGTCTTTCATTATCTTCGAAAGGCTTTCTGCGATGCTCATTCACATAGGATGAATGAGTAAAAGCTTGTTTTAATAATTTCTCATTTTCAATCGTAATTCCTATTTGGTTCTGAAAATCCTTGAATTGATTTTCTTTAGCGCGATTGTACATTTCTTTTTCTTTACTATTCTTGCGCATAAAGTCTCCACCTTGCATTTTATTTACACACTTACCTAATAAGAGTTTAAAAAAGTTTCTCAGAAAACGCAAAGAAACTTGGCAGATAGTTTAGTTCTACCAAGTTCTATCATACAGGAAGAAAGCCCCGTTTGGAAACGGAGCTTTTTTTGAATAAATCTAACGAGACTACTTACTGCTATTTATGTAATTAACAGCGTCACCAACAGTGCTAATGTTTTCAGCATCGTCGTCAGAAATTTCCATATCGAACTCATCTTCTAATTCCATTACTAGTTCAACTACGTCAAGGGAATCAGCGCCAAGATCATCCTTAAATGAAGCTTCAAGCTTAACTTGAGACTCATCCACACCTAAACGGTCAACGATGATTTTTGTAACACGTTCTAATACCTCTGCCATGCTTGTTCACCTCCCCTCAAGCTATTATAGAGTATTTCTTTCAATTAATAAATGAAAGAATAATTAAATTCACATTACCATGCCACCGTCAACATGAAACGTCTGACCTGTAATATACGATGTGTCATCTGATGCCAAAAATGCTGTTATTTTCGCAATGTCCTTTGGCTCTCCTAATCTTGCTAAAGGAATTTGTTTTAGCATTTCCGTTTTTACATCTTCAGATAATTTATCTGTCATATCAGTGGTAATAAAGCCTGGCGCAATCGCGTTTACAGTAATATTTCTTGAAGCTAACTCCTTAGCAGTTGTTTTGGTTAAACCGATGACACCAGCTTTTGCGGCGACATAGTTCGCTTGCCCCGGATTCCCACTTACCCCGACAATTGAGGCGATATTAATGATGCGGCCAACCCGTTGTTTCATCATTTGTCTTGTTACAGCTTTTGTGCAAAGGAAAACACCTTTAAGGTTAATGTTGATCACATCATCCCATTCTTCTTCCTTCATTCTCATTAATAAATTATCCTTGGTAATACCAGCGTTGTTAACTAGGATATCAAGCTTGCCAAAGCGATCAATCGCTTCTCTAACCATCTCTGTCACTTCTACGACATTCGATACGTCACATTTGACTGCGAAGGCTTCTCTTCCCAGAGCTTTGATCTCATCGACTACTTCATTAGCCTTTGCTTCACTGCCGGCAAAATTCACGGCCACATCAGCACCTTGTCTTGCCAGCTCCAAGGCAATTTCCCTACCAATACCTCTTGATGCACCTGTAACAAGGGCAGCTTTTCCAGCTAAAATCATCGTTCTTCCTCCTTAAGCGCATCTACTACCGCAAGAGCACTTTCCTCATCCGATACAGAATACGTTTTAACTGTTTTATCGACTTTCTTGATTAAGCCGGAAAGAACTTTTCCGGGACCAATTTCAATAAACGTGTCGACACCCAAAGCAATCATTTTTCGGACAGAATCTTCCCATAAGACAGGGGAATAGAGTTGTTCAATTAATTTATCCTTTATTTCAGAAGCTGAGCTGATTGGCTCTGCCGTTACATTTGCAATAACCGGTATTTTGGCATAATGCATATCTGTACCATCTAACACTTCTCGCAGCTGGTCGGCGGCAGGTTTCATTAATGGAGAATGGAATGGACCACTTACTTCTAAAGGCAGGACCCTTTTTGCCCCAACTTCTTTTGCTTTTCCTCCTGCAAGTTCAACACCACTTCGCGAACCGGAAATGACTATCTGCCCAGGACAATTTATATTAGCTAAAGACACAGGGAAACCTGAGTCATTTACTTCCTTTGTTACTGCGGAAAGCGGATCACGGTCAAGACCTAAAACAGCAGCCATGGATCCTTCACCATTAGGAACCGCATTCTCCATAAACTCTCCCCGCTTCCGAACGGCAAATACTCCTTCTTCAAAGGAAAGAGCTCCTGCAGCAACAAGGGCGGTATATTCACCTAAACTGTGGCCCGCTACAAAGTCAGCATTAATTCCAGATTTCCGGAAAAAATCTAAAATAGCAATACTTGTCGTTAACAACGCTGGTTGTGTGTTGAAGGTTAATGTCAACTCTTCTTTTGGCCCTTCAAAAATAAGCTTACTTAACTGTACATCTAGTGTTTTGTCTGCTTTAATAAAATAATCCATTACCTCAGAGTGTTTTTCTGCTAACTCTTTGCCCATTCCAACCGCTTGTGATCCTTGTCCGGGAAACACAAATGCTATTTTACTCATTTCAACACTCCTTTAAAGATCTACTTTAACAATATTTTCATTTTCAACTGTTTGTTTTATTAAACTAACGACATCATTACTTACCATTTCTCTTGTTTGCCGGATGGCGCTGAAGATTGATTGACCATTGGAAGATCCATGGGCCTTGATAACAGGTGCTTTTAAGCCAAAAAGGGCAGCGCCGCCATATTCTGAATAATCCATGGTGTTTTTCAAGGTCATGAGATTTGGTTTCAACACTGCAGCAGCTAATTTACTCTTAAAGTTGCTCATTAAAGCTAACTTTAACATTTTAAACATGGAAAGAGCGGTACCTTCAATTGTTTTTAAGACCATATTTCCAGTAAATCCATCGGTAACGACAACATCAGCAACTCCTTCAAGTAAATCCCGTGCCTCAACATTACCGACAAAATTCAAATTTGTATTTTTTAATAAGTCAAAGGCGTGCCTTGTCAGTTCATTGCCTTTTTTTTCTTCGGTGCCGATATTTAAAAGTCCGACTCTTGGTTTCTCAATTCCTCTTACCTGTTCACTGTAGATGGAACCCATTATTGCATTTTGCAGCAAATGCTCAGGCTTGGCATCAGCATTTGCTCCGACATCAAGGAGCAGAAACCCTTCACCACCAATAGTTGGAAGTGTAGGTGCTAAAGCAGGTCGGTCAATCCCTTCAATTCTACCAACAACGAAAAGACCGGCTGCCATTAATGCACCTGTATTACCAGCAGAGATACAGGCATCCGCTAATCCATCTGCAACTTGCTGTGCTGCCAGTACCATCGAGGCATTTTTCTTACGACGAACTGCTCTAACAGGTTCATCGGTTCCAAGAATGATCTCAGTTGTATGGACAACCGAAATCCGCTCATGACCTGTTAACGTTTCTTTAATTTTATTTTCATCCCCGACTAGGGTGATATGTATATCAGAAAATGCATTTACGGCTTTCATCGCACCTAAGACGATTTCTTTCGGGGCATTGTCGCCGCCCATTGCGTCAATTGCTAGTTTCAATTTGCCTCATCCTTTAACGGTTATTCGAACGGTACATTTCAAATTCTCCGGTAAAAACAAGCTCATTATTCACAAAACTTGTCACTTCGACAAACGTTCTGTCAACAACCTCATCAATTTTGATTACCCTTGCTTTAGCGATAACCCGTTCATGTAATTTTACCGAACGCTTAAATTGAATATTCGCTTTGGCAGTCAGCGCTAATTCATCGTTAATAACGGCCACAGCCAAGGAATTGGCCTGAGCAAAAACATGATGACCACGTGCTATATTATTTCGTTTAAAGACATGCTCTTGTTTTACATCCAAAATTGAAATGGCACTACGATCTAATTCTATATCAATAATTTCACCAATGACTTCTTCTAATGGTAAGGAGCGAACTTCATCCTCGAACCGTTTCTCGGCCACCGTTTTAATCCGTTCACGTAGTTCCGGAATCGATAATTCTAACCTATCCAAACGAATTGTTTGGACACTCACTTGAAATTTTTCTGCCAGGTCTTCATCCGTAATAAAAGGGTTCTCTTTTATGGTTATGTTTAACAACTGTTGGCGTTCCTTTTTACTTCTTTTCATATTTCACACCGTCCGAGATATTATGACTAGGTACTAAGAGTAGTATAAAATTTAAAAAAGCAGATTGCAAGGATAAATTTCTCTCCTCTTCTCTGCTTTTCCTCTTTAATCGAGTTTCTCTCCCTCTAAAACACCCGATTCCTCTAGTTGCTCTCTCAGGTATTTATAGTCGGGAGCTGTCCAAAAAGTTTCCGACTGGATAAGCATAGCCGCATCATTCCTCGCAGTTTCTAATGCTCGATAATCATGGACCATATCGGCTACCTTAAATTCTGGAACTCCGCTTTGTTTTTTTCCAAAAAAGTCTCCCGGTCCTCTTAACTCTAAATCTTTTTCACTTAAAATAAAGCCATCGTTCGTTTCTGTCATGATCCTCATTCGTTCTTGACCAACTTCCGACTTTGGGCTTGCCAGTAAAATACAATAGGATTGATCACTCCCACGGCCAACACGACCGCGGAGCTGATGTAGCTGTGATAGTCCAAATCGTTCCGCATCATAGATGACCATCATCGTGGCATTAGGCACATTCACACCGACCTCAACAACTGTGGTCGATACAAGCACTTGCACTTCATTTGTACTAAACTCTTTCATGACCGAATCCTTTTCATCGGAACTTAAGCGGCCATGCATGAGACCGACCTTATAGCGATTCTGAAAATAGTGCGTTAACGTGGTATGCACATCAATTGCATTTTGCACATCAAGCTTGTCCGATTCTTCAATGAGTGGACAAATGATATAGGCCTGATGACCTTTGACTAATTCTTTTTCGACAAAGGCGAGCACGCGCTCAAGCATTTCCGGCTTTGCCCAGTAGGTCTCAATCGACTTTCTGCCAGCTGGCATCTCGTCAATGATCGAGACGTCCATTTCACCAAAAACCGTGATTGCCAGTGTCCTAGGAATTGGTGTCGCTGTCATAAACAGGACATCAGGGTTTTCTCCCTTTTCCCTCAATACTCGACGCTGCTCAACACCGAATCTGTGCTGCTCGTCAGTTATGACAAAACCGAGTCTTTTAAAAGTAACCTCATCCTGAATCAAGGCATGTGTACCAATTAATATATCAACTTTTCCTTCTGCTAATTCCTGGAGGATTTCGCGTCTCTGTTTCCCTTTGATAGAACTAGTTAAAAGCTCACACTTTACACCAAATGGTTCAAGTAAGACTTTCAGTGATTCGACATGCTGCTCAGCTAAGATTTCTGTAGGTACCATTAAAGCTCCTTGAAAACCCGCAGTCACGGATGAATATAATCCAATTGCCGCCACCACTGTTTTTCCGGAACCAACGTCCCCTTGCAAAAGACGATTCATACGGAACGGAGATTTAAGTTCTGCTAACACTTCATTGACCACCCGTTTTTGCGCATTTGTTAACGGAAATGGCAGACGATTGATAAACTCATTCAATTTGGCCAAATCATAGTTTTGTTGGATTCCTGGGGAATGCTCCCGTTCAAATTTCCTCAAGGCTTGCATTTTTAATTGAAACAACAAAAATTCCTCATAAACAAAACGGCGTCTCGCTTGCTTCACATCCTCTTGGTTCCCAGGAAAATGCATCGCTTTTACTGCATCATGTTTGTTTAAGAGCCGGTATTTTTTTATAAAGATTTCAGGAAGTGTTTCTTCAATGACATGCCCATATTGTTGAAAGGCAATACTAATGAATTTCCTCATTCCTTTTGTCGTTAATTTGCCTCTTAATGAGTAAACTGGTTCAAAATCATTAGTTTTTGCGTTAGGCCCTGCCTGCATTTCGTTTGCCGTAATGGTTTGCCGATGTGCATCCCATTTTCCTGTTACCGTAATAGTATCATTTATGATCATTTTATTTTTTAAATAGGGCTGATTAAAAAAGACTACTTTAATAAGGTAAGACCCGACGAAAAGCCTGATAGTCAGCTTAGATTTCTTTTTTCCATAATAGACAAGAGAAGGCTCACTATGAACCTTCCCTTCGATTGTCACTTTCTCATCATGCTGTACGTCCGTCATTTCGCGGATGCGATAATCTTCATATCGATATGGAAAATACTCCAATAAATCATGAATCGTAAAAATTTTCATTTCCGCGAAAGATTCAGCAGTCTCTTCCCCAATTCCCCTGATAGCGGTTAGCGATTGATTAAGATTTGGATTCACTATTTTTAAGCGGTATACCGAAGATCTTGGCTTGGAGTTCACGACCTGTCGGCGTAGCCGCCAACCCTCCTTGCGCTGTTTCTTTTAGAGCTGTTGGCATTGATTGGCCAATTTTAAACATCGCATCAATGACTTCATCACATGGAATGCGGCTCGTAATACCTGCTAACGCCATGTCGGCTGCTACCATGGCATTGGCTGCCCCCATAGCGTTTCGTTTCACACACGGGACCTCAACAAGGCCGGCTACAGGATCACAAACTAATCCAAGCATGTTTTTTAATGTAATCGCCATCGCTTCCGCACATTGGTCAGGGGTGCCGCCTGCCATTTCCACAATGGCAGCCGCTGCCATTCCCGCTGCCGAACCAACCTCTGCCTGGCAGCCACCGGCAGCACCAGAGATTGAAGCGTTATTGGCGACAACGAATCCGAATGCCCCGGCCGTAAACAAAAATGAAATCATTTGCTCCCTCGATGGGTTAAGCTTTTTTTGGACTGCAAACAAGGTCCCTGGAACGACTCCGGCAGACCCGGCCGTCGGCGTGGCACAGATGGTCCCCATCGCAGCATTTACTTCATTTGTTGCGACTGCTTTACTAACGGCATCGAGAATCGTTTCACCTGTTAAAAAATTGCCCTTTTCGATATACTTTTGCAGAAGGACCGCATCGCCACCCGTTAATCCCGAATGGGATGAAACACCTTTTATTCCTCTTTCAACAGCTTCTTCCATCACAGTAAGATTGCGATTCATAAGAGTCATTATATCTTCTCTGGAACGCCCTGTTACAGTTACTTCCTGCTCAATCATGATTTCAGATATTTTTTTATTTTGACTATTAGCGAGTCCAACTAATTCAGCTACATTACGAAACACAAACCTTCCCCCTCTTTAGTGTTGCGAGCTTCAGCAATAAGGCGCATCCGCTTTTCAAACTAATCAACGATCTTGGTAACTTTTAATATATTAGGAAGTTTTTCTAGTTCTTCTAAAATTAGTTCATCAATGTTTTGATCGACTTCAATCGTCATTAAGGCTAGTTTCCCGATTTCTTTACGGGAAACCTCCATATGCCCTATATTTATTTCGTTTTTCGCCAAGGTGTTAGCAACACTTGCAATAGCTCCAAAGCGATCATTATGAACAACGAGAATCGCTGGATGATTTCCAGATAGCTTTAATTCAAAGCCATTAAGCTCAGTAATTTCAATTTTCCCGCCGCCAATGGAAATTCCGACTAATTCAAGCTCGCCATGATGGTCGCCAACAATAATTCTAGCAGTGTTCGGATGATCTGTTATCGCATCCTCCTCAATAAATCGAAGCTTAATCCCTTTTTCATTGGCAATATCAATCGCATGAATGATTCTTACGTCGTCAGTATCAAAATCCAATAATCCTCCAACGATTGCTACATCCGTCCCATGCCCCTTATAGGTTTTTGCAAACGAACCGTATAAAGAAATATTTGCCCATTTTGGCTCCCTGCCAAATAAGCTTCTGGCCACTCTCCCTATTCTTGCTGCCCCTGCTGTATGTGAACTTGATGGACCAATCATAACCGGTCCAATGATATCAAACACGCTTCTATATTTCACTCAGATCCTCCCCTTTGTGCAAATTTATCCATTTATGCATTGTATGTAAATAATTACTATTATTCTTCAGTCAACATAATAAAGATAGTGTGAGCAGAGCTTTAGCTTCACTTAATTTATTGAAAATGTATATTTTTCACACAAAATGGATATTTTGATTCGTTTTAGCGGAGCTCCACCCCTAAAGCAGATAAAAAAAGAAGGGTCCCGACCTTAGGGGTCCCCTTCTCATTTTAGCGGTTCCTTATTCAATTGAAAAGATAAAAGAATAAAGTGGCTGCTGGCCATTATGGATTTCTATTTCAATATCAGAAAACTTTTCTTCTACAAAATCAGTTAGATGTTTGACTTCTTCTTCTGTAACGTCATTACCATAAATAATCGTTAAAATTTCGGAATCCTCATCTAACATTTTAGACAGGAGGTCTTCCGCCACTTTTCCTTTATCCTTGTTTTTAACGATTATTTTCCCTTCAGCAATGCCCATGAAATCATCTTTTTCGATTTCTAAACCATCAATTTGAGTATCTCTTACAGCAAAAGTAATTTGACCAGTCTTAACATGGTTTAATGCATCCTTCATCGCCGCTTCATTTACCAACACATCTGCGATAGGATTAAACGCTAATAGCGCTGAAAGCCCTTGTGGGACTGTTTTGGACGGTATCACGTATATTTCTTCATCTGAAACATCGGCAGCCTGCTCAGCAGCCATTATGATGTTTTTATTATTTGGCAAAATAAATACCTTTTTAGCATTTACTTGTTTTACTGCTTTGACAATATCCTCCGTACTTGGATTCATCGTCTGTCCGCCTTCAATAACGGCATGTGCCCCAATACTTTTAAATAAATCGGCAATCCCTGCCCCCATCGAAACCGTGACAATCCCATATTCCTGTACTTCCTTTAGAGAATCAGGGCGTTGGGATTCTGAAGCAGTTTGGGTCTCACCAACAATATTAGAATGCTGCTGACGCATGTTTTCGATTTTCATATTAATTAAGTTGCCGTAACGCTGGCCGTAGGTTAATACTTCGCCAGGCTGCTCGGAATGGATATGTACCTTGGCCACATCTTCATCCGCAATAACCAATAATGAATCACCTAATTTGCTTAGGTCATTTCGAAATACTTCTTCATTGAATGGCTGCTTGCCCACTTTATTCTGTTCAAACCTCACCATAAATTCCGTACAATATCCAAATTCAATATCTTCCGTGTTTATATGACCTTGGACACTTTTATGATGTTCAGCACTTACCATTTCAGACATGGAAGGTAGTAGATCGGATGATTCTGGAAGATTTTCACCCTTTAGGACAGCGAGAAAGCCTTCATAAACGATAACAAGACCCTGTCCACCGCTATCCACGACACCAACTTCTTTTAATACCGGTAGTAAATCAGGGGTACGCTTTAAAGAAGCCTTTGCTTCCTTTAATACTTCTTCCATAATCACGATAATATCGTTTGAATTTTGGGCAGCCTGAACGCCTTTCTTTGCAGAATCCTTCGCGACTGTCAAAATCGTTCCTTCTACAGGCTTCATAACAGCTTTATAAGCTGTTTCCACTCCAGCCTCAAAGGCCTGAGCAAAATCTTTACCGGAAATTTTTGCTTTCGATTCAACCGCCTTAGAAAATCCACGAAATAACTGGGAGAGAATGACCCCTGAATTTCCGCGTGCTCCCATCAACAAGCCTTTGGAAAGAGCCACTCCAACTTTTCCAATATGTTCCTGAACATTATTTTTTACTTCCTTTGCCCCGGAGCTCATTGATAAATTCATATTTGTTCCAGTATCACCGTCGGGCACAGGAAAAACGTTGAGCGCATCCACCATTTTTGCATTTGCAGCCAAATGGTTGGCACCCTGGATCACCATCTCGGCAAAACGTTTTCCATCTAATGCTGTTATTGACACAAACCTTCCTCCTCACTACGGGTTCGTCACACGAACTCCCTGAACGTAAATATTGACCGAGTCAACGGCAAGTCCAACTGTCTTATCGAGGGTGTATTTAACTTTTGATTGCACGTTGTGGGCAATTTCGGAAATTTTCGTTCCATAACTAACAATTATGTACATATCAATATGTAATGCCTCATTTTCCTGGCGTACAATTACTCCTCGAGTAAAATTTTCTCTTCGTAGTATTTCCGTAATTCCGTCTTTAATTTGATTCTTAGAGGCCATACCTACGATTCCATAACATTCGATTGCCGCTCCTCCGGCAATGGTAGCGATTACTTCGTTTGATATATCAATTTGTCCGTACTTTGTTTTTAATTCGATGGACATGAATCGTTCCCCCTTTGGATTATTGCTCCTTGACTACAGTCATTTTACTATAGTCACTCAAATATTGAAAGTCATTCCTACCTGAATAAAAAAAGCGCATTTTAATATTGCCTATGTCAAGGTATTTTTCTTGAAAGGTTTTTATTCAACTATTGCATTCAAATAAGTTGTATGATAAATTATTAAGGTATCTCAAGACTAGAAAATTTGGTCAAGCCAATTTTCTATATCCAGATGAAGCATCTTAAAGATTGCTGTATAAAGCTTTTGGTAGTTAAGGAGGGAAATCATTATGCCACGTAAATGTGTAATCACTGGAAGAAAAACAACAACTGGTAACGCACGTTCTCACGCTATGAACGCTAATAAACGTACATGGGGTGCTAACTTACAAAAAGTACGTATTCTTGTTGATGGAAAACCTCAACGTGTTTGGGTTTCTGCAAGAGCGTTAAGATCCGGTAAAGTTGAACGCGTATAATAAGTAAAGCGGTAGCGCCAAATATCTTGTTCACTTGCAGTTTGGCGTTAGAGCTTGACAATTAAGAACAAAGCATCCTTCATAAGGGTGCTTTTTCTTTTACTTTTTATCTTTCCCAATCAAAAAATAAAAAACACCCAAATATAATGGGTGCCAACGGATAAACGTTCTATTCGTTTTTCTTAAACGCACCAATCATCGCTCGGACAAGTCCACCTAAAAATTTCGGCAGTTTAATTGTATAGAATTTCATACTGTCCCTCCTCACAAATCTCCCACTGCATATTCAAATTAACTTTTTTCGTACGCTTTACATTTTATTCCACCGAACGAAATCAGTACCAAAAAAGTCATGCCTATTAATCGTTACTTCTTATCACTATTAATATGCCTTCGGAAAATGAAAAAGTACCATAATCACTAATAAGTTCATTACTAATACATAGTGTAGAGCCGAGTGAAATATGACGATTTTTCAAAGGAAATTTAAAGCCTTCCAGTGTGAGATTGGTAACATTTAATGTTAAAGGAACAAAGGAAATATATTTTTCAGCCGGATTATTTTTTATGGTATAGGTGCCTGGTTCTTTTAAAAAGACAGTATTATGACGGTCTATTAAATAAATGGCGGCTGATTTTTTTTCTTTAAGTGGGTTATACAAAAGCTGCACATTGGCAAATAAATGATCGAGCCTGCCTCCAGTTGCTCCAAACAATCGGACTATACTTGGATTCTGCCCTAATGCCCAATTAAAGGCAAGTTCCATATCCGTTTCATTCTTTTCTGGTTTATAACGTTTCAATTCTCCAACATGACCTTCAATCAACGTTAATTCTTCTTGTGAAACAGAATCGAAATCACCAAAAGCAATGAGTGGCTTTATATCCCTTTTTAACAGGTAATAGACACCACGGTCCACACCAATCCAGATTGCACCTTCCTCTCTATATTCAGCTAAATCAGGAAGAAGGCCTGCTGGACCACCCGCAACAATATTGATAATCATCTATCATCACCCCGTATAATAACGAAAAGCCGGGCATAACAAGCCGGCTTTTCACTCTCTAATCTCTTAATAACGAAATAGCTTTTGCGTAATCAGGTTGATTATAAATCGCTGAGCCTGCGACCAGTACATTTGCACCTGCTTCTATACACAGATTTGCGGTTTCCTGATTTACGCCGCCATCAATTTCAATCTCAAGAGCTAGCCCTTTTTCTTCAGCCATCTCTTTTACTTTTCTTATTTTTGGAAGGACCTCAGGAATGAACTTTTGACCGCCAAATCCAGGATTGACTGACATTAATAACACCATATCAATATCCCCAACAATATGTTGAATGGATTCTACTGGCGTGGCTGGATTTAATACTACTCCCGCCTTAATACCAAAAGATTTAATGTTTTGAATCGTACGGTGGAGATGACGGCACGCTTCCACATGAACCGTAATATAATCAGCTCCAGCCTTGGCAAATGCTTCAATATATTGATCAGGGTTCTCGATCATCAAATGCACATCCAGCGGCAGCTTTGTAATCGGACGAATAGCTTCCACAATAAGCGGGCCAATCGTAATATTGGGTACAAAGTGACCATCCATGACATCAATATGAATGTAGTCAGCTCCCGCTTTTTCAACTGCTAAAATCTCTTCACCCAATTTTGAAAAATCGGCGGAAAGAATCGAAGGTGCTATTTTCACCATTCTTAATACCTCGGCTTTCTATCTTTTATTTCCTGGAGAAAATCTAAATAATGTTCATAGCGGTAAGCAGGGATTCCACCTGATTCTACCGCCAGTTTAACACCGCATTTTGGCTCAGTCACATGTAAACAGCCCCTAAATTTACAATCCTCACTCGCCTTTTGTAATTCAGGAAAACAGGAAGTTAAATCTTCCGTTTCAATATTATTGAAGTCTAACGAACTAAAGCCAGGTGTATCTGCAATAAGGCCATTTCCAATTTTCATAAGCTCAACATGTCGGGTTGTATGTTTTCCACGGCCAAGATGTGAAGAAATATCATTGGTTTTTAATTCAAGGTCCGGTCTTAATACATTCAACAAAGAAGACTTCCCCACACCTGATTGACCCGCAAAAACCGAGATTTTATTTTCCACATGTGGATATAATTGTTCAATCCCGGCTTCTGTTTCTGAAGATGTTAGTATTACCTCATAACCAGCTGCTTTATATTGTTCGGCATATTCCGAAATCATTAACTTATGATCACTTGTTGCTAAGTCTATTTTGGTAATACAGATTAAGGGTTCAATCTGATTAAATTCCACCAAAACAAGAAATCGATCCAATAGTACAGTGCTGAAGTCTGGTTCTACAGCTGAAAACACAAGAATGGCCTGATCAACATTGGCAATTGGCGGGCGAACTAATTCATTTTTCCGCTCTTTTACTTCGAGAATATAACCTTCCCGTTCGTTTTCAGCTTGAAAAACGACTTCATCACCCACAAGCGGGGTTATTTTGTTTTTCCGGAAAACGCCTCTCCCTCGGCATTGGATCATTTCTTCATTTTGAAGAACATAATAAAAACCACTTAATGCTTTGACAATTTTTCCTTCAGGCATAGTCACACTCCTTGCCCAATTACTTACCACGTGTCTTATTTTTTTCTATAAAATTTTGTTCGAATGCAATATTTTCCCCATAGGTAGAACTATTCTGTATCTGAATAGTTTTTATTTTCATCGATTATGACTTCTTTGTCATCACGAATGACTCTATATCCGGCTTTTCCGCCATAGGGGATAAATAATTTAATTTGTTTCTTGGTGTTTTCAGTAATATAAAAAGGAGTTTCCCAAGGTTCTGTCATATTGTGATTCATATCCTCAATGTAAATGGTAACCTTTTGTTTCTGGCCCGGTTCCCCAGGAACAGACGGTTCGTAAGGTATTGTTAGATCTATGATAACCTCTTTTGGCGGCTTTTCTTCTTTTCCTTTTGAAATAATGACCGTAACCTTGTCGCCTTTTTTCATTTCTGTTCCTTGTACTGGGGACTGAGATATGACATTACCGACAGGAATCTTATCATCATATTTTTCTTGAGTTGAATCAAGGGTCAATCCAACTAATGAAGCATAATCTTGAACCCCTTTTAAATTGTATAGAGTTAAGTCCTTTAACAAAAATTTCTCTGGTCCTTTACTTACTTCAAATTCTAATTTGGTATCTTCAGGAATTACCTTTTTACCAACCACTGGATTTTGGCTTAGGATTGTTCCCGGGTCACTATCATCATTTTTTTCAATTTTTTTAATAGCTTTAAAATGTTTATTTTCTAATAAATCCAAGACATCGTCATATTGGAGCCCGACATAATCAGTTAGTTCATATTTTTCTTTTCCTGAACTAATGTATATGGTAATTTTCGAATTCTCCTTTACCGTGCTGCCAATTTCCGGGATGGTCTTAATGACTTTTCCTTTTTTGACTTCATCATCAATTATATCGACTTTTTTCCCTGCCTCTAATCCCTTAAGTTTCAGCTTAGAAATGGCATCATCTAAATTCATTCCACTTATATCTGGAACTTTAACATCCTTTGAAGTTAATAATCCGGGTAAAACGGTAACAGATAATATTCCGAGAATGACAAGTACCAAGAAGGTAGATATTAATACTATTGGCCACTTTTTTCGTTTCCCTTTTTTACTCTTCCCATTTTTTGAAGGAGCTTTCGGGCTTCCCATGGTCTTTTCATTACTATGCACTAATGTCTCATCAAGGTTTTTTAGCGGCCTGTCATCTGTTATTACAGGAATGGCCTTGGTTGCTTCAATATCAATGGGGATTACAAACTTCGGTTCGTTCATCCTTTCAATGTCGAGTGCTGTTCGTAAATCCTCTTCCATTTCATCGACACTATTATAACGATGGAAGGGATCTTTTGCGGTTGCTTTTAAAACAATATTTTCAACACTTTGCGGTATATTGGGATTCCATCTTCTTAATGACGGTGTTTCCGATTGAAGATGTTTTAAGGCAATCGATACAGCCGACTCCCCTGAGAAGGGAAGCCTACCTGTCAATAATTCGAACATAACAATCCCCAACGAATAAACATCAGATTTCCGATTGGCCATCCCGCCGCGAGCCTGCTCCGGAGATAAATAATGGACTGAACCAAGTACTGAATTTGTTTGCGTTATACTGGTTGCGCTTAAAGCCATGGCTATTCCAAAATCAGTGATTTTCACATTACCCTCATTATCAACCAAAATATTATGAGGCTTAATATCACGATGGATGATATGGTTTTGATGGGCATGTGAAATCGCTGAAGTCAGCTGCCTCATGATTCCGATGGCCTCTTCAACTCGTAAAGGTGATTTTTGTTGTATGTATTGTTTTAGAGTCATTCCATCGACGAATTCCATTACGATATAATAAAGGTCATTTTCTTCGCCTACATCATAAATATTAACGATATTTGGATGAGCAAGACTTGTAGCTGACTGTGCTTCCCTACGAAATCTCCGTATGAACTCTTCATCATTTGCAAAATCAAGGCGAAGCATTTTCACGGCAACATCACGGTCGAGAATCATATCATGGGCTAAGTAGACATTTGCCATACCGCCTCCGCCAATCATCTCGAGAATCTTATAGCGGCCGCTAATTCTTTTCCCAATTAACATTTATCTTCACCCTCTTTCAATATTCTCATCAAACTCTAGTATGATAAGGGTGATGTTGTCTTCTCCACCATTTTCATTTGCTAAGTTAATCAGTGTTGTAGCCTTTTGTTCCAGTGAGTCTTCAGTAGTAAGAAGAATAGTATGCATTTGCTCTTCATTTACTTTATTCGACAATCCGTCAGAACATAGGAGCAGGATATCTCCATCCTCAAACATAATAGTTTTAGTATCTATTCTCACATCTGGCTCTGTTCCTAATGCTCGTAAAATAACATTTTTCCTCGGATGATGCTCAGCATCCTCCCTTGTTATTTGGCCCGTTCGAACTAATTCATTTACTAGTGTATGATCTTCAGTCAATTGCTGAAACCCAATATCATTTAATATATAACAGCGACTGTCGCCAACATGGGCAATGGTCGCAAAATGATTGGTGGTAATCACCGCTTCAATAGTAGTTCCCATACCATCACATTCTGGGTTGTTATTGGCATGTTCAAATACCAATTTATTTACTTGAATAATATGAGTATTAAGCCATTTTTCAGCATCGTCTGCTGTTTGAATCCCTTCTGATTGCTCCCACATTTCTTGTAAGTGGGAAACGGTCATTTTACTAGCCACATCACCGGCCTTGTGACCGCCCATACCATCTGCTACAATGGCTAGGCGATGACCATCCCGGTTAACAAAAGTTCCGCCGCAATCCTCATTATTTTGGCGAACTCTACCTTGATCCGTTTTATAAACAGCCTTCACAAAAGTCACCTCGTCTCTTCTTTCCGCTCCTTTGCACGAAGTTGTCCACATGCTGCATCAATATCATGACCGTGCTCTCGGCGAATTGTCACATTAATACCACGTTGTTTCAGCGTTTTTTCAAAAGCAAAAATTTTGTCTCTTGGTGTCCTGACATAGTCCCTTTCAGGAACATAGTTAACCGGAATAAGATTCACGTGACATTTTATCCCATTTAACAGAACAGCTAATTCTTCTGCATGTTCAGTTGAATCATTCACACCGCCAAAAAGACCATATTCAAAGCTAATACGTCTTCCTGTCTTATCGATATAATACCGCACTGCTTTCATTAAGTCATCAAGTTTATAAGCTTTGTTAATCGGCATTAATCTTGATCGTATTTCGGTATTCGGTGCGTGTAGTGAAATAGCAAAATTTATTTGTGTATTTTCATCAGCAAATTGATAAATTTTCGGGACAATTCCACTTGTTGAAACGGTAATATGACGCGCTCCGATATTAAGGGCTTTTTCATGATTAATTATTTTTAAAAAGGCTAACATGTTATCGTAGTTATCGAACGGCTCCCCTATTCCCATGATAACGACTGAGCTAACACGTTCATCTGTTTCATCAAGTGCCTGTTGCACATTGACTACTTGGGCAACAATTTCCCCAGCTTCCAAGTGCCGTTTTAAGCCTCCAAGTGTGGAAGCACAGAAAGTACATCCAATCCGGCAGCCTACCTGTGTCGTGACACAGACGGAATTCCCATATTCGTGGCGCATTAGCACCGTTTCAATTGAATACCCATCATGAAGCTCAAATAAGAATTTGATAGTTCCATCGGAAGAGGTTTGCTGAATGACCGTCTTTAATGTGGTGATTTGATAGTGACTTGAAAGTTTGTCCCGCAATCCTTTACCTAAATTACTCATATCATCAAAAGAGGTAATTCTTTTTTTATAAAGCCAATCGAAAATTTGCTCGGCACGAAACGGCTTTTCTCCATTCTCTGAAAGCCAATCCTTTAATGCTTGTAGTTCTAACGAATAAATCGAGGGAAGCTTTTTGTCTCGGGTTGTGTTCGTCTCAGTTGTATTTAATTGTTCCAACTGTTACACCTTCTTTCTTAGGGTCGCTATATAGAATCCATCCGAGCCAAAGTCCTGTGGGAATATTTGCAGGTCAAAGCCAGATATTAATGGTTGAATGGCTTCAGGCATCCTGTGTTTGAAAGATAAATCCGGTTCAAAATCAGGATTATTTTCCAAAAACTTCGTTACTGTATGTTCATTTTCCTCTTTATCTACTGTACATGTACTATAGACAAGGATGCCCCCCTTTTTCAATAAAGGAGCAACTGACGTCAATAAATCTTGCTGAATAGTACTTAAACGTTCTAAGTCCTTTTCTGTTTTTGTATATTTCATATCTGGCTTACGCCTCATTACTCCAAGGCCGGAGCACGGGGCGTCAAGGAGAATTCGATCAAATGATTCAACCTTAAACTTTTCTTGTATATGTCTAGAATCAGATACGCTTGTTTTTATATTTCCTAACCCTAAACGTCGGGCATTATCGTTGATTAATCTTACTTTATGCTGATGAAGATCAACCGATATCACTTCACCTGTATTATCCATCTTTTCCGCAATATGTGTGCTCTTACCCCCTGGGGCAGCACAGGCATCAAGGACGAACTCGTTTTGCACGGCACCTAATGCATAGGCAGCTAGCATCGAACTTTCATCTTGAATCGTAAACATTCCATATTTAAAGGCTATTGTGGAAGCTAAGTTCCCCTTTAAACACCTTATCGCCTCAGGTATGATAGGACTTTTTTCGATTTGAAAACCATCCTCTTCTAAAAGTGCGATACATTCATCTCTCGAAATTTTTGTAAGATTTACTCTAGCTGTTTGCATGGGAGCTGTTAAGTTAATCTCACACATTTTTCTCGTTTTATCAAAGCCAAATTGGTTAACCCACCTTGTAATAAGCCATTCAGGGTGACTTGTTTCCAAAGCTAACCTTTGGTTCGGATCAGAAATGTCATTTAATGAACGAAGCCCTTCGCGCTGAATACTTCTTAACACTCCATTTACTAAACTGGCAATCCCTTTATGCCCGCGTCTTTTAGCAATTTCTACTGCTTCGTAAATGGCGGCTCTATCTGGAATTCGATCGAGATAAACCATTTGATAGAGTGTTACTCTAAGTAAATGATGGATCCAATCGGCTAATTTTTTATTCTCTTTGACAAAAGGCTCTAAAAAATAATCTAATGCCATTCTTCTTTGCAATGTTCCATACGTCAATTCTGTTAGTAATCCAACGTCCTTTGAAGACAATTCATTTTTTTCAATCGTCGTGTTAAGAAGCAAATTGCTATATGATTGGTTTTTCTCAATTGTCGTTAATAAGTCCAACGCAATTTCACGTACATTTTTTTTCGTTGATGTCATTTTATTCTCCCAGTCTACTGCTTAATAAAATTTTCGAACTGGCACCTCGTAAAAATTGTTCACACTTCATTTTTGTTTTCCCGGAAGGCTGAAGCTCGATGATTTTAATGGCCGTTTCATTTCCTGTACTCACTATAAAGCCATCTGATTCTATTTTTAAAATGGTTCCTGGCTCTTGACTCTTTAGCCCTGATACTTTTTCAGTATTCCATATTTTTATGACCTGACCATCCATAGTTGTAAAAGCAACCGGCCAGGGGTTTAATCCGCGAATATGGTTATAAATGGCTTCACCTGTTTTAGTCCAGTCAATTTTTTCCTGCTCTCGTTTAATGTTTGCTGCAAAGGTGGCTTCGGAATTGTTTTGCGGCTTAGGAGTAAGTTTTCCTTCTAACAGCAACGGCAAGGTTTCCGCTAACAGCTTAGACCCTGCTGCACTTAACTTTTCATGAAGTGTACCAACATTGTCTTCGTCTGTAATTGGCACCTCCACACTGGTTAAAATATCGCCCGCATCTAATTTCTCGACCATATACATGATGGTCACACCGGTCTTTTGTTTGCCTTGAATAATAGCGTAATGAATCGGGGCACCACCGCGAAGTTCTGGAAGCAGGGAGGCATGAACATTAATACAGCCGTACTTTGGAGCTTCTAACAGCTGATTCGGTAAAATTTGTCCAAAGGCTGCCGTAACGATTAAGTCTGGATTTAAGGAAAGAATGGTTGCTAGCTCCTCTTCTTGACAGATTTTTTCTGGTTGAAAGACGGGGATTCCATGTTTCAATGCCTCCACTTTAACCGGTGGCGGTGTTAACAGTTTTTTCCTTCCTACCGGACGATCTGGCTGAGTGACAACGCCAATAACCTGATAACCGTCCTCAATGATTTGTCTTAAGACCGGAACGGAAAAATCAGGCGTCCCCATAAATACAATTTTCGTCATTCACTTTCTACTCCTTTTAACTCATCTTCTTCGAGGTATCGTGTTACCTTGGTAGTAAATAAAATCCCGTCAAGATGATCGATTTCATGTTGAATAGCCCTGGCAAGAAAACCTTCTGCCTCAAGCGAGTATTTTCTGCCTTTCCGGTCATAAGCTTCAATCATCACAAAATTTGGTCTTGTTACTTCACCGAAAAGGTCAGGAAAGCTTAAACAACCCTCTGGTCCTGTTTGCTCACCCTCCGTTTTAATAACACGAGGGTTAACCATTTCGATTGTTCCCAATTCATCATCAATATCAACAATGGCGATGCGCGCATCTAGTCCAATTTGTGGAGCAGCAAGTCCGACTCCGTCATATTCAATCATTGTGTCATACATATCATCGAGTACTTTCGCAAGTTTTTTATCAAATTTTTCCACCGGTTTACATGTCTGCTCAAGAATCTCGGCAGGATGAATTACAATTTTTCGTATCGCCAAAGCTGTTCCTCCGTTAATGCCATTGTCGTAAAAGGCGTCCTTTTATTTTTTTATTATTTTCACCCAGTTTACATTAAGATAAACGGGTTTACATCGATTGAAACCTGCAGTCCACTTTTCGTATCCTTTTGGTATTGATCAAGGATCGTTTTTAATGTTTCCGTCAAGTTCGGTTCCCGTTTGTATTTTATCAGACATTGATAACGATATCTATTATTAATCCTAGGTATCGGCGAAGCTGCAGGTCCTAAAATCACTGCTTCGTCCGACAATCGTAAGCGGACATAGTTTACGATTTTCTCGGTGGCTGTTACAACGGCTAATAACTGATCATGACTGACTGTAATAAGTGATAGATAATAGAACGGTGGATAATGATGCGTTTTTCGGATCATCATCTCCTTCTGATAAAAAAGGTCATAGTCTTGTGTTCCTGCAAGTTCCACGCTGTAGTGTTCCGGTGTATAAGTTTGAATAATAACCTCACCAGGTAATTGATGACGGCCTGCCCGTCCGCTTACTTGTGTTAGCAATTGAAAAGTTTTTTCAGACGCACGGAAATCAGGTAAATGCAGCATCGTATCGGCTGAAAGCACGCCAACAAGGGTGATATTAGGAAAATCCAGTCCTTTTGCAATCATTTGCGTCCCTAAAAGAATATCCGCTTTTCCATCTTGAAAATCCCTTAACAGCCGTTCGTGTGACCCTTTTCGCCCGGTTGTATCAACATCCATCCGAATGATCCTTGCTTCGGGAAGAATTTTCCCCAATTCATCCTCTACCTTTTGTGTCCCCGTTCCAAAATAGCGAATATATTCACTCGAACACTCCGGACACACCTTAGGAACAAAGCTTTCATAACCGCAATAATGACATTTCATCTGCTCATTTACGCGGTGATAAGTAAGTGAGATGTCGCAGTTGGGACAATTCATTACATAACCGCAATCACGACACATAACAAACGATGAATGGCCGCGTTTATTTAAAAATAAAACAGATTGCTGCTGCTTTTCTAAGCGGTCTTTGAGCATTTCGAAAAGCTTACGTGAAAACATCGACCGATTCCCTTCGCGGAGTTCCTCGCGCATGTCAATGATTTCAACAGCTGGAAGAGGTTGATTATTCATCCGACTTGGCAGTGATAAAAGGTGATACACCTTTTTTTGTGCTCTGGCAAAGGATTCAAGTGAAGGTGTCGCACTACCAAGTATAACGGGGCAACTGTAGGTTTTTGCCCTTTCAATCGCTACATCCCTTGCATGATACCGTGGCATTTCTTCTTGTTTATAACTCGTTTCGTGCTCTTCATCAATAATAATAATACCAAGGTTCTCAAATGGTGCAAAAATAGCTGATCTCGCTCCAACGACGACTTTTACTTCTTTCCGTTGAATCTTGCGCCACTCATCATATTTTTCTCCAGCTGACAAACCGCTGTGTAAAACAGCGACTAAATCTCCGAACCTGCCTTTAAAACGATTCACCATCTGCGGGGTAAGAGAGATTTCCGGTACTAGGACGATCGCTTCCTGCCCTTTTTCAATTACTTCTTGAATGGATTGCAAGTAGATTTCCGTTTTTCCACTGCCCGTTACCCCATAAAGCAAAAATACTTCGTGCAGGTTTTGTTCAAGCGCATTTAAAATCGGCACGATAGTGGTTTGTTGATCCTTTGTTAAAGGCAATGGTTTCGTTCGTTCGAATGTCCGATGCTCATAGGGGTCGCGGTAAACTTCCATTTCCTCCTCAGCTAAAAGCTTTTTGCCAACTAGAGCTTTAACCGTTGAAGCCGTTGCGTTTACCTCAGCGACTAGCTGCCTCAATTCAACTGCAGTAAAATGTTCGACAAAATAGTTTAATACCTGCTTTTGCTTATCAGCATTTGCTGGTAATCGCTCCATTTCTTCCTTTAATGCAGCAAGGGGAACGTGTGGACGGATATATTTTCGTTGTTTTTTCTTAACTTTTTCCTTAACGATGTAATTGACTTCAAGATGACCTTTTGCAGTTTCCTTTTGTAACAAGGAAACAATTCCTTGGTTTAAGGCATCTGCCCAATCCAGTTTTCCATCCTTTGAAAAAAATGCACGAAGAGGGGAGGGCAGTGAATCTAATCCCACACCTGGAGCCAGTTTCACCATCTTTTCATATTTCGCTTTTAAGGCGGCCGGAAGCATCACTTGAAAGGCAAATATTTTAAAGCAGAGCGTAGTTTCCGTCAGCCAGTTCCCAAGTGCTAGTAATTCATGATTTAAAACAGGTTCAAGATCCATCGGCTCGATTATTTCTCTTAACTGCTTTAACTCAGATTTTTTTTTTAGCTCAACGACAAATCCTTGAATATTTCTTGGACCAAACGGAACAATTACTCTCATTCCTGGTTGGATGGTTTCCCTCCATTGATCTGGAATTAAATAATCGAAAGCCCTATCCGTTTGTTTTGTCGGAACATCAACAATCACACTAGCAATCTCCATTTTTACCCATTTCCTTCAAAAGCGAAGTAATTTCTTCGATTATTTTTTCTGCTACTGCTGTTTTAGTCATAAGCGGTAATTTGGTAATAGACCCATTTGGCTTAAACAGAGTTACAATATTTGTATCGGTGCCAAACCCTGCCCCGTCAGCTTTTACATTATTAGCGACAATCATATCAGCATTTTTTGCGAATAATTTTTTTCTTGCGTACTCTTCCACATTATTTGTTTCAGCTGCAAAACCAATCAGTAATTGTTTCTTCTTTCGTTGTCCTAGTTCAAACAAGATATCTTTTGTTCTTTCAAGTTCTATTGTCGTGTCTCCGGACTGTTTTTTCACCTTATGATCATGGGCAATTTTGGGGCGATAATCGGCAACTGCCGCCGTTTTTATCACGATATCTGCTCCATCAAAATAGCTCAAAACTGCACTGTACATTTCTTCTGCGCTCTCGACCTTGACAATATCCACACCGGAAGGGGCCTGTAATTGAACTGGGCCGGAAACTAATACCACATGCGCGCCCTGTCTTTTCGCCTCTTCTGCAAGGGCATATCCCATCTTACCGCTTGAATGATTGGAAATGAAGCGGACCGGGTCAATTTTCTCCCTTGTCGGTCCTGCCGTAATTAATACTGTTTTCCCCTTTAAATGTTTTCCATCATTATTCCCGAAGAATTTTTGAATCAACTCCACTATTTTCTCTGGCTCCTCTAAGCGGCCTTTACCAACATAGCCGCAGGCAAGCCAACCTTCACTCGGTTCGATGAATTGATATCCATATTCAGCTAATATGGAAAGATTCTTTTTTACTGCTGGATGATCGTACATATGTACATTCATCGCAGGGGCAACCCAAACAGGGGCTGTAGCAGCTAACAGCGTGGTTGTAATCATATTATCGGCAATTCCACCCGCTAATTTTGCGATAGTATTGGCGGTTGCAGGTGCGACAAGAATTAAATCGGCCCAGTCAGCAAGGTCAATATGAGCAATTACTTGTGGATTTTTTTCATCAAAAGTATCTGTATACACTTCATTGCGTGCTAATGCTTGAAAAGTTAGCGGGGTAACGAACTTAGCTGCAGATTCGCTCAACATAACTTTCACATGTGCTCCAGCTTGAGCAAGCTTACTTGTCAAGGCAGCTGCCTTATAAACTGCTATTCCTCCGGTAACACATAATAATATTTTCTTATCCTTTACTGTCACCCGAATCCCCCATTTCTAGATCATTCTTTCTTTTCTCCTATTATGATTGAACAGAATCAATATTTCATCTTTTTCCTTACTGAATTCGACAAAATTTCTTGAAATAAAAAAGGCTGACACTTAAGGAGTTTTCCTTTGTCGTCAGACCTTCTTTCATGATTTACAAGCTGTTGGTTACTATTTTCGATTATTCAGCAGATGCTTCTGCTTTTTTAGAAATCCGGTATGTCAGCTCACCGCTATAAATTTCCTCTAATGCTTTTCCTACATATTTATAGGAAACATATTTTGGCAGCCTTTCATCTTTTACCTGAGACATCACACGAGCACGTTTCGCAGCAACAGATACCAGTGAGTATTTAGAATCAATTTTTTCAAGCAATGAATCAATAGAAGGATATAACATTCTATTCAACCTCCAACAATTTTTTATAACGATGTTCGACTCGTTCCCTGCGGCAATGTTCAGCTGTAACAATAGCTCTTACGCGTTCACAGGCAAGATCGACTTGGTCATTTTCAACAACATAATCATATAATTCCATCATTTCAATTTCTTCACGGGCAGACAGCATTCGATTGTGGATGATGTCATCTGTTTCGGTACCTCTTGTTACAATTCGATTTTTCAATTCGGTTAGACTTGGCGGCATAAGGAAGATAAATAACCCTTCAGGAAACTTTTCACGAACTTGGCGGGCACCCTTTACTTCAATTTCTAAAAACACATCTTTACCCGCATCCAAGGTTTGCCGCACATAATCAACAGGGGTCCCATAATAGTTTCCAACAAATTCGGCATATTCTAACAGCTTGCCTTGTCTGATTAATTTTTCAAACTCTTCTCTTGACTTAAAGAAATAATCTACTCCATCCATCTCCCCTTCGCGTGGCAAACGGGTTGTCATGGAAATCGAATATTCAAACGCCGTATCTGGATGAGAAAAAATCTCTTTTCGAACTGTTCCTTTTCCAACCCCGGATGGCCCAGAAAGTACAATCAGCAATCCTTTTTCCTGCATTTTCAAAAATCCTACCCTTCATCAATAGTATCATCGCGGTCTGTTAAGCGATGGGCAACCGTTTCAGGCTGTACAGCCGAGAGGATGACATGATCGCTATCCATGACAATCACAGCACGTGTACGTCTTCCATATGTAGCATCAATCAAAGATCCCCGGTCACGGGCATCTTGAATAATTCTCTTTATTGGGGCAGATTCAGGGCTGACAATTGAAATAATTCGGTTGGCAGAAACGATATTTCCAAATCCAATATTAATCAATTTAATCGACATGGTCTTCATCCAATCATTAATAATATATTTTGACCGACTAAAACAGTTTCTAAACAAGTCCTATTCGATATTTTGTACTTGTTCCTTCAGTTTCTCAAGTAAGCTTTTTATTTCGACTACCTTTTTCGCAATGTTGGAATCATTTGCTTTGGAACCGATGGTGTTTGCCTCTCTATTCATTTCTTGAACAAGAAAATCAAGCTTTCTCCCAATAGGTTCATGATCATTAATAGTGTGCATGAATTGTTGAATGTGGCTTTTTAATCTTGTTATTTCTTCATTAATATCTGCTTTATCAGCAAAAACAGCCACTTCGGTTAAAATCCTTGTGTCATCTATCTTCCCATTAACAAACTCCTGCATTCTCTTCGTCAAACGGTCTTTAAATGATTGAACAACGAACGGAGCAAACCTCTGAAGTTCAAATAGATTTGCTTCTAATTGCGAAAGAATAGCATGCAAATCTTTTTTTATTTCTTCCCCTTCAGCCATTCTCATTTGTTTTAGCAACACCACTGCTTCTTCCGTTGCGGTTAGAACTAAATTCTCGAGCTCTTCATTGCCAGCTTCACTTTCTTCTATATGTAAAAGGTCTGTTCGATTAAGCAAATCCTGAAGTGTGATTGTTCCTTCAATCCCAAACTTTTCACGTGCCTGCTTGATGAATTGGTAGTATTCTTCAACCAGCTTCCAATCTACATGGACTTTTCGGGTAACGACACCTTCACCTTCAACACTTACATAAACCTCAGCCCTTCCACGACGGATATGCTGGTTTAATTTCTTTTTCATTTTATCTTCTATTTTTAATAGCTGTCTTGGCATTCGGATATTTATTTCGCAAAAACGGTGGTTAACTGTTTTTACTTCCACATTAACTGAGAAAGAATCCGATTCAGTCTTTCCTCTTCCAAAGCCTGTCATACTAATAACCATTCACTCGCACATCCAATCTTTGAAAAAATGATCGGTTTTCTATACTATATAAAAAAGACAAAAGGCAATAGAAGGGATTCTATTACCTTTTGGATTATAACATACTTTATTTTGTTTTTCTTAACAAAAATGATCCTGCTAGTAAAAAAGTTGGAATTGATGATAGTCCAACGATTAAGAGCCAGTCTTTGGCCGCAATTGGCAGAGTGTGGAAAACTGGCTGTAGTGGCGGATAGTAAATAACCACAAGCATTAACACAAGCGAAGAAAGGACTGCCCAAACAAGGTATTGATTTCCAAATGGGTTTCTCGACAGCACTGATTTTTCACTTCGACAGTCAAACACATGAATCAGCTGGGCCATGACGAGGGTGGCAAAAGCTACGGTTTGTGCATAAGGCAGATGAGCTTTATTGTTTTGGTAAACAATCATAAAGGCCAACAAAGTTACGATACCAATTAAGAATCCCCTTGAAATAACCTTCCACCCAAGTCCGCGAGAAAAAACACCTTCATTAGGACTTCTCGGCCTCCGTTTCATCACATTTTCTTCAGGACGATCAAGACCAAGAGCCATAGCCGGGAGCCCATCTGTTACCAAATTCACCCAAAGAATTTGGATAGGTACAAGCGGCAACGGCAGTCCTAAAAGCATCGCAAACAGCATCACTAATATTTCTCCAACATTTGAAGCCAGTAAATAGCGGACAAATTTACGAATATTTTCATAGATGTTCCTGCCCTCTTTAATCGCCGCCTTAATCGTAGCAAAATTATCGTCCAATAAGATAAGAGCCGATGCTTCTTTGGCGACATCTGTTCCGGTGATTCCCATCGCCACCCCGATATCTGCTGCCTTGATGGCCGGAGCATCATTAACACCATCACCCGTCATCGCTACAATATGTCCCTGGTTTTGTAAAGCTTTTACGATCTTCAGCTTATGCTCTGGTGAAACTCTGGCAAACACTGAAACATCATCGACCACTTCTTCCAGCTCTTCCACTGACATTTGAGATAAGGCTTTTCCATCAAGCACCTTGCTTTTTTTCGTTAAAATCCCTAACTGGGATGCAATCGCTTTGGCGGTTATTACATGGTCACCAGTAATCATTATCGTTTTTATACCTGCTTCCTTACATTCCTTTACTGCTTCCTTTACTTCAGGTCTCGGCGGGTCAATCATTCCCTGGACACCAATAAAGGTTAATTTTTTCTCTGCCTCCTGTTCACTTAAAATAATGGTGCTTGCTGGAATTGGCTTAAAAGCAATCGCAATTGTTCGAAGTGCCTGTGAAGCGAGACCATCTATCGCTTCTTGAACTTTGAATTGTGTTTGCTTATTTAAGAATTGCGTTCGTTCATCCCAAAGAATCGATTCACTAATACCTAAAATGACGTCTGGCGCACCTTTAGTAACAATAAAATGTCGGCCTTGCTTATCTTTCACATGAATACTCATCATTTTTCTTGCCGAATCAAATGGAAATTCATTAACGATAATGAATTCATCTAATAATTTGGGGCGATGGAATCCTGCTTTCATCGCACTAACCAACAGCGCCCCCTCTGTTGGGTCACCGTCAAGAATGAAATCATCATCCTTGATAACTAAATCCGAATGGTTACATAACATTCCAAAAAGCAGCATTTGCTGCAAGGTTTTTTCATCCTTAGGGGAAACCATTTGCTTGTTTCGATAAAAACTACCCTGCGGCTTGTACCCAACTCCATCGACAGTCCATGTTTTTCCACCGCTCCATAAATGGGTAACCGTCATTTTATTTTGTGTCATCGTTCCTGTTTTGTCAGAGCAAATAATGGAGGCACAGCCAAGCGTTTCAACAGCCGGGAGCTTCCGGACAATCGCATTTTTCTTGATCATTTTTTGAACACCAAGGGATAAGGCAACGGTAACAATCGCTGGGAGCCCTTCAGGTATCGCTGCTACAGCAAGTGAAACACCTGCTAAAAACATCTCGTAAATTTCATGACCCCGTAAAACACCGACTACTACAACCAGGACGGTTAAAAGTAAGGCGACAGTAATTAATATTTTCCCCAACTGCTCTAAGCGGCGCTGTAGAGGAGTGTCTTGAGTTTCTGCGTTTTGAAGTAAATCAGCAATTTGACCCATTGCTGTTTTCATTCCGGTCGCAATCACGACTCCTAAACCGCTTCCCCTCGTTATCATCGTACCCATAAAGGCGATGTTCTCCATATCACCAATACCCGGGTTAGGATTTGTTAAGCAATCTATATGCTTTGAAACGGGAACGGACTCACCTGTTAGTGCAGATTCTTCAATTTCTAAGCTTTTGGATTCAATGACTCGGACATCAGCGCCAATTCGGTCGCCACTGGAAAACTTTAAAATATCACCAATAACAATTTCTTTTGAGGGAACTTTAAACCATTTTCCCTCTCTCAGGACCGAAACTTGGGGAGCAGATAATTCCTTCAAAGCTTGGAGAGATTTCTCCGCACGACGTTCTTGGTAATAACCAAGACAGCCATTAATGATGACGATTGCGATAATGGCAATCGCATCAATATACTCACCAAGCAATCCGGAAATCAAGGTGGCAGCAAGGAGCACTAAAACCATAAAATCTTTAAATTGACTAAAAAATAAGAGTAAAGCCGATTGCTTTTCTCCCTCGTCCAATTCATTTAGTCCATGCTGGTTGATCCGCTTCTTTACTTCTTCTTGTGTTAACCCAGAAGAAAAGTCGGTTTCTAAGGCCTTTTCTACTTGTTCTATCTTCATTTCATGGAATTTCATCCGACCATCTCACTTCCCCCTTTAATATAAGAGACTTTCTCTAAGGTAAGCTTATTCAGGGTCGTCCCAAAAAATGCTATGATTAACGTTATTGTCAGGGGAAAATAAGACAGATTTTAGCTAAGTAGGATATAATGAATACATATGTTTGAAGAAAAGGATGTTTTTAATGTCATTTGATGGTTTATTTACAAAAGCAATGGCTAATGAGCTTGTTCGTTCCTTAAAGGGCGGGCGGATTAACAAAGTACATCAGCCCTATAAAAATGAAGTGATTCTTACCATCCGGGCAAACGGAGTCAATCAAAAGCTACTTTTATCTGCACACCCAAGTTATGCAAGGGTACAGTTAACGAATGAAGCTTATGATAATCCAAGTGAACCGCCGATGTTTTGTATGCTGCTCAGGAAGCATATTGAGGGTTACATTTTGGAGGATTTATATCAGATTGAAAATGATCGGATGATTATTTTTGAAATTAAAGGTCGGAATGAACTCGGCGATATTAGCTATAAACAATTAATTATTGAAATTATGGGACGTCATAGTAATATCGTTTTGGTCGATAAAACACGCAATGTCATTCTTGATAGTATTAAACATATCTCCTTTGCCGTGAACAGCCATAGGGCGATATTGCCAGGACAACCATACGTTTCTCCTCCTGAACAGCATAAGCTTAATCCGTTTACTGCGGGGGAAGATGATATTTTAAGAAAAATTGATTTTAATGCAGGAAAAATAGACCGCCAATTAGTTGAGCAGTTCGCTGGGACCTCACCGCTCTTTGCTAAGGAAGTTATTTTTCAAAGCGGTCTAGCTAATCGCACTACCGTGCCGGAGACGTTTGTCCGTTTAATAAAAAAAATAGCTTCAGGGAATATTTCTCCTTCAATTATGTCTTCAAATGGAAAGGAATCGTTTTATTTATTTCCCCTTGAGCATTTAAATGGAGAAATGAAAAACTTTCCGACTCTAAGCGAGATGGTTGATCGGTATTATTTCGGCAAAGCAGAACGTGACAGGGTCAAGCAGCAAGGAAATGATATCGAACGCTTTATTAGTAATGAGAAAGAAAAAAATGAAAAGAAAATTATAAAGTTAAAGGATACGTTAAAGGAAGCGGAAAAGGCAGAGCAGTATCAGCGTCACGGTGAGCTTTTAACTGCTAATCTTTACGCAGCCAAAAAGGGTATGAAGGAAATTGAGGTTCTCAATTATTATGATGAATTTGGTGGAATGATTGTGATTCCTCTAGACCCAAGAAAGACACCATCAGAAAATGCACAAAAGTTTTTTTCCAAATACCAAAAAGCGAAGAATGCTTTAGCCGTTGTGGTTGAACAAATTGACAAGGCTCGTGAGGAAGTCGAGTATTTTGATAATTTAATGCAGCAGGTACAGGCTGCATCCCCGAAGGATATTCAAGAGATTCGGGAGGAACTAGTCGAGGGCGGCTATATCCGCGAAAGGCAGAAAAGAAACGGAAAGAAAGTGCAGAATGCGAAGCCGGTTTTGGATCACTTTATTGCCTCAGACAGTACGGATATCATTGTTGGAAAAAATAATAAGCAAAATGATTATTTAACAAATAAACTGGCAGCTAGAGATGAAATTTGGCTGCATACGAAGGATATTCCTGGATCCCATGTGGTCATTCGCAGTAAGGAACCATCAGATGAAACCATTAGGGAGGCAGCCGTTTTAGCGGCTTACTACAGCAAGGCGCGCAATTCAAGCTCGGTGCCTGTAGATTTTACCAAGGTTCGTTATGTTAAAAAACCTAGCGGGGCCAAGCCAGGATTTGTCATTTATGATAATCAGCAGACGGTTTATGTGACACCTGATGAGGAATTGGTGTTGAAATTGAAGAAATAACAAGGAAAGAGGGCATCCAAATTTCGGAAACCCTCTTTTTTGGTTTATCAGCGAATCCACATGATTTATAAGCGAATATGGAAATATCTCAGCGAATTTCAGATTTTATCGGCGAATTACTATCCCAGGGACAATGAATTAATTAAAATTGGTAATTTAGGTACAGACAAAATAAAAAATTGCCGAGAAATAAACCCTTTCTCGACAATCTGAATCCCTATAAAAGGGATTTCACTCTACTTGACTAATTTGCTGAGGTTTCTTTTTGACTCCAATTAGCAGGGTCTTCCCTCCATAGCAATAGACTTTCCTGATCACCTGCGCTCACATACCCTTTTGAAATGGCTGCTTCCACTAAGGTTGGAAAATCCGTTAGCGAATAACTGTTAATTTCTGCTTCATCAAGAAGCTGTCTTCCTTTTTCAAGCCCATATGTAAAAATAGACACTACCCCAAGCACGTCACAGCCCGCTTCTCTTAAGGCTTGCACTGCTGTGATCACACTGCCGCCGGTTGATATGAGATCTTCAACAACAACAACTCTCTGTCCTTGATTCACTTTTCCTTCGATTTGATTTCCCTTGCCGTGGCCCTTGGCCTTGGAGCGAACATAACACATCGGCAAGTCCATAAGTTCGCTAACCCAGGCTGCATGAGGAATTCCCGCTGTTGCCGTACCAGCAATTACTTCTGTTTCCGGAAAGTTTTCTTCGATCAGTTTTTGCAATCCTGCCGCAATCTCTCTTCTCACTTTAGGATAAGAAAGAGTCAGGCGATTATCACAATAAATTGGAGATTTAAGTCCAGATGCCCATGTAAATAGCTCTTTTGGGCTTAATGCCACGGCGTTAATTTCTAATAATTTTTCAGCAATTTTCTGTTTCATAGTTGTCCACCTCTCCAAGCTTTCATCCATTGTTCATAGCTTTTCACCGGGTCCGATGACCGTGTAATCGAACGTCCAACGACAATCGCGCTTACGCCCGCATCTTTTGCATATTCCGGCGTTGCCACACGTTTTTGGTCACCGACTTGATCAGACTCCATTCTGATTCCGGGGCAAACGGATAAGAAGTTACTGCCTGTTTTAGCATGAATAGCTTGGGATTCCCAAGCTGAGCATACGACTCCATCTAAACCGGCATCATCTGCTAAAGAAGCATAATGAAGTACCGATTCATTCAATGATACGGGTATGAGCTGCTCATTGTTCATTTGCTCTTGGGAAGTGCTGGTCAATTGTGTTACGGCGATGCAATTGGGACGTTTCCGGCCTGCTGTCGTTCCAGCCTCTAAGCCTTCTAACGCTGCTACCATCATCTCTCTGCCTCCAGCAGCATGGACATTGACAAGATCGCATTCCAGTCTTGCAAGTCCCCTCATCGCACTTTTCACAGTGTTCGGAATATCATGAAGCTTTAGATCGAGAAATATATGATGTCCTTTTTCTTTTAACAAGTGAACGATTGAGGGGCCTTCTTGGTAAAAAAGCTCCATACCCACTTTTACAAAAAGTTTTCTGTCTTCAAAAGGTGTCAAGAAACGGTCAATTTCACTTTTGTTAGCAAAATCAAGTGCGATGATAAGCGAGTTATCCATGCTGTTTCCAGCTCCTTCCTGTACATTCACTGATGTGTTCGAACCCTAATTTTTCTAAAAGTTCCGGTAGTTTCTCAATAATGGTTGGACAGACATGTGGATCGACGAAATTCGCTGTTCCAACCGCAACGGCACTTGCCCCTGCAAAAAAATACTCGATGACATCCTCAGCTGATTGAACACCGCCCATTCCGATAATCGGAAGCGAAACCGCCTGGCTTACCTCATAAATCATTCGAATGGCGACCGGCTTAATCGCAGGTCCCGAGAGACCCCCAGTTCGATTGGCTAAAATTGGCTTCCCTGTTTTTAAATCTAGTCTCATACCGACCAATGTATTGATCATTGTAAGGCCATCAGCACCGCCTGCTTCTACGGCCTTTGCCATCTCGACGATATTTGTGACATTTGGCGATAGCTTTACATAAACAGGAACCTCGGAAACCTCTTTCACCTTCCGTGTCAATTGCTTGGCAACCTCTGGGATCGTTCCAAACGCGATTCCGCCTGTTTTGACGTTCGGGCAGGATATATTTAATTCTAATGCTTGAACGTTTGATGCCTTCGATAGTTCACATGCCACCCTAATATAATCTTCTTCTGAGGAACCAGCAACATTGGCAATGATGGGAACATCGAATTGCTCCAGCCATGGAAGTTCCTCGGAGACAACTTTTTCCAATCCCGGATTTTGTAGTCCAATGGCATTTAGCATTCCAGCGTCTGTTTCCGCGACCCGTGGGGTTGGATTGCCAAATCTCGGTTCAACGGTTGTCGCTTTAATCATGATTGCCCCTAGCTTACTTAAATCATAAAACTGGCTGTACTCACGACCAAACCCGAAACAGCCTGAAGCCGGCATAATCGGATTTTTTAAGTTTAATCCTGGTAAATCCACATTTAGACGGTTCATATGATTACCTCCCCGGCACGGAACACTGGTCCGTCACTGCAAACTTTTTTGTAGGATACTCCTGTTGGATCATCCGTCTTGTGACAGACACAGGCAAAGCAGGCGCCAATGCCGCAGCCCATTCGTTCCTCTAAGGATAAATACATCCGTTTTTCTGAGTAATGTTGTTCCAGCGCTTTTAACATCAGGGTTGGCCCACAGGCATAGATGCAGTCGAAAGATAAATTTTTGATTACATCCGTTACATACCCTTTTACTCCATAAGTGCCGTCCACTGTTGTCACGTACGTTTCACCATTTTGCAAAAATTCCGGTTCGTAAAATACAGCCGATTCCGTTTGAAAACCAAGCACATGAATGACCCTTACCCCTTTAGCAACCAGCTGTTTGGATAATTCATAAAGGGGGGGAACTCCAATTCCACCACCGACAAGCAGCGCTGTTTCCCCACTTTCCATTTCTTCAACAGGAAAACCATTTCCTAACGGGCCAAGAATGTCAAGCTCCATCCCCGGTTCCATTTCAGCCAGTTTTGCAGTCCCCTTGCCTTCTTTGCGATAAATCATGGTAAACTGTTCTAGCTCATAATCAAACGAGGAAATACTGATTGGTCTCCGCAAAAGCGGGTCCAAGGCAGCGGCAGCCCTAATATGAACAAATTGCCCTGGAGCTTTGATTTGACTAACCAATCCTGCTTTTACGGTTAATTCAAAAATATCTTCAGCGATTTCTGTTTGACTGATAATGGGGCAAAGTTCTTTTTGAATCATACCAGAACTGCCTCCTTATTAGCTGAACCCATCGCTTCTGTAGAAAAATTCATCGATTCGATTACTCTTAAAATGGCATCTGCTGTATCCAATGAGGTTAAACATGGAACCCCATTTTCAACAGCTTCACGGCGGATTCTAAAGCCATCTCGCTCCGGCTGCTTCCCCTTTGTCAGTGTGTTAATAATGAATTGTGCTTCGCCATGATGAATGACATCCAATAGTGTTTTCCCTTCGGAACCAATTTTTCCGACAATCTTAACCGGAAGACCCGCTGTTTCTAAGACTGCAGCAGTCCCGCTCGTTGCCATGATTCGATAGCCATTAGCAGAAAAGCGTATTGCCAGCTTCAATGCTTCCTGTTTATCTTTATCCGCAACCGTAAACAATACTGTGCCAAACTTTTGAATGTTCATCCCGGAGGCAACCAATCCTTTATAAAGAGCTTTTTCAAGGGTAATATCCTTACCCATTACCTCACCAGTTGATTTCATTTCCGGCCCAAGCGTTATATCAACACTTCTCAACTTGGCAAACGAGAAGACCGGAACCTTCACATAGACACCATCTTTTTCAGGAACAAGCCCTGGTGTGTAGCCTTGATCAACAATAGTGATACCAAGGATAGCTTTAGTAGCAATTTTCGCCATTGGAACATTGGTTATTTTGCTTAAAAATGGTACTGTGCGGCTTGAGCGCGGGTTAACCTCAAGGACATATACCTGTTCCCCCGCTAAAACATATTGAATGTTCAGCAACCCGACAATGTTTAAGCCTTTTGCCATTTTCTCTGTGTATTCAACGAGCGTTTGTTTTACTTCCTCTGAAAGGGTTTGTGGCGGATAAACCGCAATCGAATCGCCTGAATGGACTCCTGCCCGCTCAATATGCTCCATAATTCCCGGTATCAATACATTTTCTCCATCACAGATGGCGTCAACTTCAATTTCTTTTCCTGTTAAGTAACGGTCAATCAAGACAGGTTGTTCCGGATTAATTTTTACCGCATTTTCCATATAATGAATGAGTTCTTCTTGATGGTAAACAATTTCCATTGCCCGGCCACCTAGTACATACGAAGGGCGGACGAGGACTGGAAAGCCGATTTCTTTGGCAATCACACATGCTTCTTCTACCGATAGAGCCGTTTTTCCTAACGGCTGCGGAATGTTCAGCTGTCCCAGTGCTTGTTCAAATTTGTCCCTGTTCTCAGCTCGATCTAAATCTTCTAAGCTTGTTCCTAAAATTCTTACTCCATTTTCAGCAAGCTTGGCAGCCAGGTTAATGGCCGTTTGACCGCCAAATTGAACAACAACCCCGATTGGATTTTCTAGCTCGATTATGCTCATAACATCCTCTATTGTAAGCGGTTCGAAGTAAAGCTTATCGGAAATACTGAAATCAGTTGAGACTGTTTCCGGATTGTTGTTAATAATAATCGCTTCATAGCCTGCTTCCTTAATCGCTTGGACAGAATGGACAGTCGCATAATCAAACTCGATGCCTTGACCAATACGGATTGGACCGGAACCGAGGACGACCACACTCTTCCTGCCTGATACGATTGATTCGTTTTCCTCCTCGTAGGTGCCGTAGTAATAAGGAGTTTCGGATTCAAACTCAGAGGCACAAGTATCGACCATTTTGTAAACCGGGATTATACCGGACTCCTTACGCAGGTTGAATAGGTCCGTCTCCGTCCTGCCCCAAAGCTCGGCAATTTTCATATCAGTAAATCCTTTTTGTTTTGCTTCTAAAAGAATTTCTTTTTGAAGTGGATTCGCTATTAGCCTTGTTTCCAGCTCAATAATCCCTTCCATTTTCTTTAGGTAAAATAGGTCGATTTGGCTCCATTGATGGATGGTTTCAATACTAGTTCCCCGCTTTAAAGCCTCAGCGATGTAAAACAGCCGCTCATCTCCAGCTTTACGAATACGCTTCTCAAGTAATTCGTCATCAATTTCTCCGGCTCCATTCAATTCGAAATGGTAGACTCCAGCCTCAAGAGAACGAATTGCTTTTAACAATGACTCTTCAAACGTCCGGCCAATCGCCATAACTTCACCGGTTGCCTTCATTTGTGTCCCAAGCGAACGGTTCCCCGATTCAAACTTATCAAACGGCCATCTTGGTATTTTTGTAACGATATAGTCTAGAGCTGGTTCAAAGCTGGCATATGTTTTCCCCGTGACTGGGTTGAGCATTTCATCAAGTGTTAAACCTACGGCGATTTTTGCAGCAAGCTTAGCGATTGGGTAGCCTGTTGCTTTAGACGCGAGCGCCGAAGAACGGCTGACCCTTGGATTCACTTCGATGATATAGTACTCAAAGCTGTAGGGATCTAAGGCTAGCTGAACATTACAGCCCCCTTCAATGCCAAGAGCGCGAATGATTTTGAGCGAAACATTCCGTAGCAATTGATATTCTCTGTCGCTTAGCGTCTGACTTGGTGCAACAACAATCGAATCACCTGTATGGACGCCAACCGGGTCGATGTTTTCCATGTTGCAAACAACAATGGCATTATCATTACCGTCGCGCATGACCTCATATTCGATCTCTTTAAATCCGGCGATACTTTTTTCAAGCAGGCATTGATGAACAGGGCTGTTCTTTAAGCCGCTCATTACGATTTCCTCAAGTTCATCGGGATTGTGACAGATCCCGCCGCCAGTTCCTCCGAGTGTATAGGCCGGGCGTACTATGACCGGGAATCCTATTTTCTCAACAAAAGCCTTTGCTTCAGCTAATTCGTGGATAATTTCACTGTCTGGTACGGGTTCGTTTAATTCATTCATTAAATTTCGAAACAGTTCGCGGTCTTCCGCTTGTTTAATAGCTGACAGCTTTGTTCCGAGTATTTCAACTTCACACTCTTCGAGAACTCCTGACTTGGAAAGCTCGACAGCAAGATTAAGGCCAGTTTGCCCGCCAAGAGTAGCGAGAAGTGCATCAGGACGTTCCTTGCGAATGATTCTATTAATAAATTCAACGGTTAATGGTTCAATATAAACCCTATCTGCAATCTCTGTATCTGTCATAATCGTTGCTGGGTTTGAGTTGATGAGAATAACACGGTATCCTTCTTCCTTCAGAGCGATACATGCCTGGGTGCCGGCATAGTCAAATTCCGCTGCCTGACCGATGACAATCGGCCCGGAGCCAATTACTAATATGGAGTTTATATCTGTACGTTTAGGCATGTGCTGAAACCTCCTTATTGTTTGTTTCAATCATCGCAAGAAACTGTTCAAATAACCCGTTTGCATCTTCTGGGCCTGGTGAGGCTTCCGGATGGTATTGAACGGTAAAAGCCGGGAAATCTAAATGTTTCAGTCCCTCAACTGTCCCGTCATTTAAGGCAAGATGGGTAATCGATAAACGTGTATTTTTTAGCGAATCCGCTTCTACCGTATAGCCGTGGTTTTGCGATGTGATTGCGATTTTTCCGGTTGACAAGTCCTTAACGGGATGGTTTGAACCGCGGTGGCCAAACTTCATTTTTTCGGTGTTTGCGCCGCACGCAAGGGCAAATAATTGATGCCCGAGGCAAATTCCAAATAGCGGAATAATGCCTAGTACTTCTTTTATCATATGAATGGCTTCTGGGACATCTTTTGGATCCCCAGGTCCATTCGAGAGCATGATTCCATCAGGTCGCAATTGAAGGATTTCCTCAGCGGTTGTACGATAGGGAACTACAACGACGTCACATCCGCGCAAATTTAATTCCCGTAAAATCCCGTGTTTCATACCGAAATCAACGAGGACAATTCTTTTCCCGCGTCCTGGACTTGGATATGGATTTTTTGTGGATACCTGACGTACCTGATCGATTGGGAGTCTAGTTTGCCTTAATTTGCTTAATACTACATTCGCATCGTTATCAATGCTGCAAATGGCTCCCTTTAATGTTCCGTATTTACGGATAATCCTTGTCAATTTACGTGTATCAATCCCGGCAATGCCGGGGATTTTTTTCATTTTAAAATATTCATCTAATGTAAATTCGCTTCTCCAGTTGGACGGAAAGTCACAGGCTTCTTTTACAATAAATCCTTTTACTGCAGGATTAATCGATTCAAAATCATCGCGATTAATCCCATAATTTCCAATTAACGGATAGGTGAGCGTCACAATTTGCCCGCAATAGGATGGGTCTGAAAGAATTTCCTGGTAACCTGTCATTCCTGTGTTAAAGACGACTTCACCGATGGTATCAACGTAACTTCCAAATCCATCACCGATAAAAACAGTGCCATCTTCTAAAATTAGCTGTGCTTTCATGCTGTAACCACTCCCTTTTTCCATACAATTTGCCCTGCTACGATTGTCATTTCTGGCCAGCCTTTACATGTCCAACCAGCAAACGGTGTGTTTTTTCCTTTTGAAAGGAATTCTTCAGGATTGATTGAACGTTCTTCCTTCAAGTTCAAGAGGACGATGTCAGCTTGCGCACCAATATCTATTTTTCCATATGGAAGTCCAAAGGCATCCGCTGGCTTTCTCGTTAGAAACTCAATTAATTGCTCAAGCGTGATAATATTTTTCATAACCAAATGTGTATAAAGCAATGGGAAGGCCGTTTCTAATCCGACAATTCCAAATGGTGCTAATTCCATTCCTTCACTTTTTTCTGCTGCTGTATGTGGTGCATGATCGGTTGCAATAAAATCAATTGTTCCGTCTAAAAGTCCTTCAATAAGGGCACCCCGGTCAGCAGCGGCTCGTAGCGGTGGATTCATTTTGTAATTCGCGTCAAGACTGGGAATATCATCTTCAGATAATAATAAATGATGCGGTGTAACCTCTGCAGTGACATGAATGCCAGCCCGTTTCGCATCTCTTACCACCCGGACAGATTCCTTTGTACTGATATGGCAGACATGATAATGACAGCCGGAAGCTTCAGCAAGCAAGACGTCCCTTGCTATTTGGACAGACTCACAAACCGATGGAATCCCATTTAATCCGTGATTTTCTGAGAATGTTCCTTCATGAACACAGCCCTTATTAATCAGTGTATCTTCTTCACAGTGGGCAACAATTGCCATATTAACACCTGCAGCTTTACGCATGGCCCGAAGCATCATCTCGGCAGACTGAACGCCGACACCATCATCCGTAAAGGCGAATGCGCCCGCCTCTTTTAGACCCGCAAAGTCTGTCAATTCCTTGCCAAGCTGTCTGGTAGTAATCGATGCATAAGGCAAAACGCGGACACTAGCGGTTTCTTGAATTCGCTGCCCGAGCCATTCGAGTTGTTCCTTGGTGTCAGGCACCGGTCTAGTATTCGGCATTGCGGCGATTGTTGTAAAGCCGCCTTTAGCCGCAGCGAGTGTACCTGTTTCGATGGTTTCCTTTTTTTCACCGCCCGGTTCTCGGAGATGGACATGTAGATCAACAAACCCAGGTGAAACCAACAACCCGGCTGCATCCACTTTACGGTCAACATCAGCTTCAATCTTTTTATCTATTTTGGTAATAATTCCATTTTCTATTAATATATCAGACTGGATATTTTCTCCATTAAATGCTATGTAACTGGCGTTCTGTATGAGAATTTTCATTACTATATCCTCCTTTAAGGCTTTCGATTGACCGCTTTAAAACAGCCATTCTGACAAATACTCCATTTTCCATTTGCTTAAATATTCTTGAACGTTTGCATTCTACTAGGCTATCAGCAATCTCTACATTTCTATTTACCGGAGCTGGATGCATAATAATGCTGTGAGGTTTCATTTGCTTTTCCCTCTCTAAGGTAAGACCAAATTGTTTATGATATTCTGCTGCAGTAAAGCTGCCTTTTTTTTGATGCCGTTCATGTTGAACACGAAGGAGCATGACAACATCCGCCTCTGTAACGGCTTGATCAACAGGTTTAAATCTTGACGAGCTTAAACTATGGTTATCGAACCATTCTTCCGGACCAGAGAAAACCACATCTGCACCTAATCTTGTCAATGCATCTGCATTTGAACGCGCCACCCTGCTGTGACTGATATCTCCAATAATGGCGATTCTTAAGCCCTCAAATCGGCCGAACTCTTGATAGATGGTTAAAAGGTCAAGAAGCGACTGTGTCGGGTGATGACCGCATCCATCTCCTCCATTAATAATTGGGATATTAACTTTACCAACTAGTTCGTCAAAGTAACGATCCTGCCCGTGGCGAATAACGATAGTATTCACGCCAATGGCTTCTAGTGTTTTTACTGTATCGTAAAGGGTCTCTCCCTTTTGAACACTCGATGTTTGAACCTCAAACGGAACAACACTCAATCCCATTCTTCTTTCGGCCACTTCAAAGCTGCATTTCGTTCTTGTACTTGCTTCAAAGAATAAGTTGGCAGAAAATAATTGGTCCTCCGGACGCCATTTCATTCCATCTGCAAAACCCTGTGCATCTGTTAAGATTTGATAAATCTCCTCAACCTTTAATTCGTTCGTGGTTAATAAATGATTTAACACCCTTCATCCCGCCTCTCATTTTTGAATAAAAAACACCCCGACGATTAGTCAGGGTGTAAACATTTACGAAACTATCAAAGTTAGGAAGTAGATCCTAAATCTAGTTACGTATTACACCCTTATAAGCCTCTCTGGACTTAGTTAAAAGGTTTCTTTATTATGCTGTTTTTTGTCCTTCATTTGTTTGCTCTTCAAACATGTCTTCACTCACTGACTGTCTGCCAGGAAGTATGAGGTTTAACACTACCCCCAAAATCGCTGCTAAGGCCATCCCTTGAATTTGGATATCCTTAAATGGCAGCTTGAGGATGGCTCCACCAATTCCGATAATTAGAATGACGGATGAAATAACCAGGTTTCGTTTATCATCAAAATCAATTTTACTATCCACTAACATTCTTAATCCTGATGAAGCGATAATGCCGAACAGCAGGATGGAGACACCGCCCATAACTGGCGTGGGTATCGTTTGGATTAACGCTGTTATTTTTCCAATAAATCCGAAGATGACCGCTAAAACAGCTGCACCTGCTAGTACATAGACACTATAGACGCGGGTAATTGCTAGGACACCAATATTTTCGCCGTAGGTGGTTTTTGGAGGACCGCCAACCAAGGCTGAAATCAGTGTTGCTGTCCCGTCCCCAAGAATCGAACGATGTAGGCCAGGTTCTTTAATATAATCACGACCGACGACCTTACTAAGGATTAATTGGTGGCCGATATGTTCAGATATGGTTACAACCGCTACTGGTACCATTAACCAGAAAATGTCCCAGGTAATTTTCACCTTATAGCTTACAAACGGAATAACAAATTCCGGCATTTCCAACCAATCCGCTTTCATTACCGGTTCAAAATCGACGATTCCTACCATTAAGGCGTAGAGATATCCAACGATAATTCCTGCTAAAATCGGGATAATGCTTAATATTTTTTTGGCAAAAATCGAGAAGATGATGGTTGCAGCCAGTGTGACCAGCGCTGCAGAGAAATGGAGCATACTATATTTTCCAGCGGGATTATTCATCGCCATTCCCACAGCTGTTGGTGCGACGGACAAGCCAATAACAATGATCACAGGTCCAACCACAATTGGTGGTAGCAAGTTCATAATCCAGCGATATCCTGCTTTACTGATAATTAAAGCAATAATCCCGTATACAAAACCTGCAAGAAAGGTACCAATCATTGCAGCCCCTGGTCCCCCTGCTTCATTGAGAAGTTTTATTGGGATAATATAAGCGAATGACGACCCGAGATAGGCCGGTACTTTCCCTTTTGTAATTAATATAAATGCCAGCGTACCGAGTCCACTTGAGATTAGTGCAATTGCCGGACTTAAGCCGACAAGGTAGGGAACAAGGATTGTTGCCCCAAACATGGAGAATAAATGCTGTATGCTTAATGTCAGCCATTGGCCTGATTTAGGAATCTCTTCTACGTCTAATATGGGTTTGTTGCTCATGTTTATCTCCCCTGTTTTTTATAATATTTAGTTTATGTTTCGTATTTTTAATATAAAAAAAACCTCTTTGCCCATGAAGGCACAAAGAGGGTTTAGAAAATGCCGCATTTTATAAAACCAACGGCTCTTTCCCCTTTGTCAGCCTCACGGGACTGCATTTAAAAGGGCTGCTATTTATTTTTCAAAGATGCTAACTTGGTCAAATTTATCCACTTCGGTTAACTCGACAACAATCTTTTCATCACTTGATGTTGGGATGTTTTTTCCTACATAATCAGCTCTTATCGGGAGCTCGCGATGGCCACGGTCCACTAAGACGGCTAGCTGAATGGCTGCGGGGCGTCCAATATCCATGAGAGCGTCAAGACCTGCCCTCACCGTTCTGCCTGTATATAATACATCGTCAACAAGAATGACTTTTTTATTACTAATATCAACCGGGATATCAGAACCTTTCACAAGTGGTTCTTGATTGTCCGTTTTTTTCGTTAAATCGTCGCGATAGAGGGTAATATCTATTTCACCAACTGGTACCATCTTTCCCTCAATGTCATTAATTTTAGCAGCTAGGCGTTCTGCCAGATAGATGCCTCTCGTGCGAATTCCGACGAGAATGCAATCATCTATACCTTTGTTTCTTTCAATAATTTGATGGGCAATCCTGGACATTGCCCTTCCGATTGCCTGCCCATCAAGGACAAGTGCTTTTTGGTTCACTTTTACACCTTCTTTTCTAAAAATAAAAAACCTCTCACCGGTTTTGGTGAGAGGTTAACATGTTAATTTAACAGATAAGGCATAAATGCCTTAATCTTTAACCGTTTCCTTCTCAGCCTCACGGGACCGAATTAAAGGGCTTATTTAACTATAGTCATCTTACTTTAAATCTCTGCTTTCGTCAACGATTATTTTCGAAGGTGCTCAAGCAAACGGATGATATCTTCAGGAAGTGGAGCTTCAAATTCTAAATACTCACTAGTTCTTGGATGAATAAATCCAAGAACACCAGCATGCAAGGCCTGGCCATCAATATCCAGTGTTTTTTTCGGTCCATATTTCGGATCCCCAGCAAGCGGGTAACCGATATATTTCATATGGACACGAATTTGATGAGTTCTTCCCGTTTCTAATTGACATTCTACAAAGGTAAAGTCTTTAAAGCGTTCAATGACATGAAAATGAGTCACGGCATGTTTTCCATGATCAACGACTGTCATGCTCTGTCTGTCCTTTGTATCCCTGCCAAGTGGGGCATCTATGGTTCCAAAGTCATGCGGAATCACCCCGTGAACGATTGCTAAATATTTCCGGGTGACGGTTTTCTCGACTAACTGGTTGACGAGGCTTTCATGAGCCATATCGTTTTTCGCAACCATTAATAACCCCGAGGTATCCTTATCTATCCGGTGAACAATCCCTGGCCTCAACACCCCATTAATACCGGATAAGTCTTTACAGTGCGCCATTAATCCGTTAACAAGTGTCCCCGTCATATGTCCTGGTGCCGGATGAACGACCATGCCTCTTGGTTTATTCACAACCAAAACATCTTTGTCCTCATAATAAATTTCCAAATTTAATTCTTCAGGTATCACATCTAACTCTTCCGGGTCGGGAATAGTGATTTCAATTTGATCCTTCAAACTACATTTATAATTTGTCTTAACTTTTTGTCCATTCACAAGAACATTACCATCTTTAATCCATTGCTGCACTTGTGTTCTCGACCATTCTTCATCCAAACCTGAGATCACTTTATCAATTCGATCTCCTTTTTGGTCTTCAAGAATGGTGTGGTCCATTTTCTCCATAAGTTTTCTCCTTTGAAGCTCTCTCTTCGAGTAACATCTGAATCATCAATAATACTACACCGATTACTAAAGCTGAATCCGCGATATTAAAAACAGGAAAATTATAGCCAAAAATATACGTATGTATAAAATCGACAACTTCTTTTCGAAACACGCGGTCAATAAAATTTCCGATTGCTCCGCCAAGCATAAAAGCAAGAGATATACCTAGTAACCTTTTACCTTTTGCTGCTTTATGAATATAATACATAATAGCGAATATCACAATGATGGTAACTACGTAGAATAGCCACATTTGCCCCTGCAGGATTCCCCATGCAGCTCCGCTATTGCGATGTGAAGTAATATACAATACATTATCAATAATCGGAATACTTTCTCCAAAAAACATATTGTTTACAATTAACCATTTGGTAAATTGATCTAACAAGATAACAAAAAGAGCAATTAAGTAATAAAACACTAAGAAATACCTCCACATCCACCTAGACTTTTGTCTAGCTACAGCATCCAACGACTAGTATACCTCGCTATACGGACGCTTACGCTTTTCTTTCTCTTAGCATTTTAGCATACATACTAACAAAACGACAATCAAACGTTATAAATAAGAAGTTGATATCGGCTTTTTGTAATAGCTTCCTAAATTTCCCGAATCCTTTATCGACTTTATTGTAGGGATTATTTTTAATAAATCTTCTGGTAATAGCTCACCGGAAATTTCACATTCCCCGAAATTTCCGTCCTTTAATTTTTGAATAGCTGATTTAACATCTGATAGTTCTGCTTCCAAAATAGATGTTAACCAATCCTGCTTTTGTTTGTTTGTTAATGATTGTTCAATTTCTTTTTGTGTTTGACGGAGTTCCAAAAACAGCTCTTCCTGCATGGCATTCATAGTGCTATTACCTCCGTTAGGTCATTTGTCTTATTATATCCGGCAACGTATAGCTGACACGGGAAAACATTTGACATCATCAACAACAATTAACGAAAGAGGATAATTAATGAAAAAACCCTGAGCAATTAGCTCAGGGCCTACTTTTTTATGCGATAAGAAAGAATAATTTTCGACTTCGAGAATTGTCCAGCTCCAGCGCCCTAGCGGCTAGTGTCCTTCGCACTCCGCCCTACGATAAGTCAACATCGAATCGCCTTACGGCTCTTCGTGTTTCCTTTATCTCAGTTGGAATGCTCCAGGCCATACGCCGCTAAACAGGGCGCTTGCGCTTTTCTTATGCCTAGTGTGAATAGTTTTCTTTGATTACTTCGGCGCAGCGTGGGCAAAGGGTTTTATGCTCTGCATCTTGACCAACTTCTGTTGTAACAATCCAGCAGCGTTCACATGTTTCACCCTCAGCCTTTGTAATAACAATGGCTGCTGTCTCTAATTTAAGCGCATTTTCAGGTGCTTCATCGTATGAGCCCGCCACTTCAAAGCCTGAGACGATAAATAACTGTTTCATATTTTCTTCAATCGAATCTAAAAGAGCCTTCGATTGATCATTAACATAAAGGGTAACTTTTGCCGTTAATGATTTCCCAATGACTTTTTCATTTCTAGCTTCTTCCAATGCCTTTAAGATATCGTCACGAAGCTTCATGAATGCAGTCCATTTTTCCTCTAGGGCTTTCGCACCCGCAAGCTCTTGATACTCTGGAAGGTCAGTTAATTGGACACTGTTTTCTCTAACAGCAGGAATGAATTTCCATACTTCATCTGCCGTATGAGAAAGAATTGGCGATACCAATTTTGTTAAGACGAGTAATGATTCATACAGAACAGTTTGAATTGCACGGCGCTCATGGTGATCAACCGCTTCAATATATAAAACGTCCTTTGCAAAATCAAGATAAAAAGCACTAAGGTCCAGTGTGCAGAAATTATTAACCGCGTGATAAATACCTGCAAACTCATAGTTCTCGTATGCATTACGAACATATTTAATCAACTTATTCAATTTAACGAGCATAAATTGATCAACTTCACGTAGGTTTTCATAAGCAACTTTATTTACTGCCGGATCAAAGTCTGCTAAGTTTCCGAGCAAGAATCGGAAGGTATTACGAATTTTACGATATACCTCGGCGACCTGCTTTAAGATGGCATCGGAAACACGGACATCCGCTTGATAATCAACGGAAGCAACCCACAGGCGTAAAATATCGGCACCAAGTTGATTCATGACCTTCGCTGGTACGACGGTATTTCCTAATGATTTACTCATTTTTCGTCCTTCTCCATCTAAAGCAAATCCGTGGCTTAGGACACCTTTGTATGGTGCTTTACCTGTTACCGCAACTGCTGTTGAAAGCGAAGAGTTAAACCAGCCGCGATATTGGTCAGAGCCTTCTAGATAAAGGTCAGCTGGACGAACTAAATCCTCTCGTTCAAGTAAAACGGCTTGATGTGAGGAACCAGAATCAAACCAAACATCCATAATATCGGTTTCTTTTGTAAATGTTCCGTTTGGACTTCCTGGATGGGTAAACCCTTCAGGAAGCAAATCCTTTGCTTCTCGTTCAAACCATATATTTGATCCATTGTCACGGAATAAATCAGACACATGATTAATGGTTTCATCGGTAATGATTTCTTCACCATTTTCTGCATAGAAAACAGGAATTGGAACACCCCAGACCCGCTGACGAGAAATACACCAGTCACCACGGTCACGCACCATATTAAATAGACGAGTTTCGCCCCATGCCGGAACCCACTTCGTTTCCTTTACGGCTTCTAACAGTTCGTTACGAAAGTCTTTAATCGAAGCGAACCATTGTGCTGTCGCACGGTAAATAACCGGTTTCTTTGTTCTCCAATCGTGTGGATAGGAGTGTGTGATAAACGAAAGCTTTAACAGTGCACCAGCTTCTTCTAACGCTTGTACAATCGGTTTGTTAGCTGTATCGTAAAATAACCCTTCAAATCCCGGTGCTTCACTAGTCATGACACCTTTATCATCAACTGGACAAAGTACTTCTAAACCGTATTTTTGACCAACATAGAAGTCATCTTCCCCATGTCCTGGAGCTGTATGAACGCAGCCTGTTCCAGCGTCAGTAGTAACGTGTTCACCTAACATTACTAAAGAATCACGATCATATAATGGATGTGCTGCTACAATATTTTCTAATTCCATACCTTTGACCTTTTGAACAACAGCAACATTTTCCCAGCCAATTTCTTTTGTCACTGCTTCTAAAAGTGCTTCTGCAACCAAGAACTTATCACTATTTACTGAAACAACCACATAAGTAAGATCAGGATGAACAGAAATTCCTAAGTTTGCAGGAATCGTCCACGGGGTTGTTGTCCAGATAACAATTTGAGTATCCGTATCAAGAACACTCTTCCCGTCTTTCACCTTAAAGCCAACATAGATGGATGCAGAGCGTTTATCCTGATATTCAATCTCGGCCTCGGCAAGTGCAGATTCACTTGATGGAGACCAATAAACAGGCTTAAGACCTTTATAAATATATCCCTTTTTCGCCATTTCACCGAATACTTTAATTTGCTGTGCTTCATATTCCGGTTTAAGTGTAATATATGGATTTTCCCAATCCGCGCGAACACCTAGACGTTTAAATTGCGAACGCTGATTATCAATTTGCTCAAGGGCATACTTGGTACAAAGCTCGCGGAATTCAGCCACGGTCATTTCTTTCCGTTTGACGCCTTTATTTGTTAATGCTTGTTCAATCGGCAACCCGTGTGTATCCCAGCCAGGAACATATGGGGCATGGAAGCCGCTCATGGATTTAAAACGGACAATCATGTCTTTTAAAATTTTATTAAGTGCATGGCCCATATGGATATCCCCGTTAGCATAAGGAGGTCCATCATGCAAAACAAACATTGGGCGTCCGCTAGTACGTTCCTGTACCTTTTGATAAATATTCATTTCTTCCCACTTAGCCTGAATCTCAGGTTCTCTTTGCGGAAGGTTTCCTCGCATTGGAAATTCCGTTTGCGGCATTAGTAACGTATCTTTGTATTCCATTTTTTCTTCCTCCTGTATATCTTGCTATTGAACAGAATGACCATTTTTCTAAAGAAAACTCGCCGATGGCGAAGACTGAGGTGTAATTGCATTTATGCCTGATGGGAAAGTAATACTTTCCTATCGGCAAATAAAAAAACCCTCTCATCCCAAAATAGGGACGAGAAGGTTTAATTCCCGCGGTACCACCCTGATAAATAGTACGATGTAACATACTATCCTCTTTACCATTCGTAACGTGAATAACACGCCAGAGCCTACTATCCATTAGTGGAATTCGGTCCGGAACTCAAGGGTGATTTTCCAATTTTTCTGCTTTACCGGGCTCTCACCCTCCCCAGTTCGCTTAAGAAAACAATAGAAAAATTGTACTGTCCCTATCATAGTCATGACAATCTAATTTAACTTATTAAAAAATTATATGCGAAATAATACCAATACGTCAAGCTAAGGAATCTTCTTTTTCGTGAATTTTTAATTCTGTTGCATCCACTTCATACTCCAGTAAATGATCCCAATCGTCTGTGTTCAGCATATCAAGCTGTGCTTCAATCAACATTTTGAAACGAGTCCGGAACACCTTTGACTGCTTCTTTAAATCCTCAATTTCAAGTGCAATTTTTCTCGCTTTTGAAAGGGATTCGTTGACAATCCGGTCTGCATTTTTCTCAGCTTCTTTAATTATTAGTTTTGCTTCCTTTTGGGCATTACGTTTTACGTCTTCACCAGCTTCTTGAGCAATGATGATTGACTTGTTGAGTGTCTCTTCAATATTCACAAAATGGCCAAGGCGATCCTTCATTTCATTTAATCGTTCTTCTATTTCTTTCTTTTCTCTAAGTACTAATTCATAATCCTTGATGACTTGATCGAGAAATTCGTTCACTTCATCTTCATCGTACCCGCGAAAACCTTTATTAAACTCTTTATTATGAATATCTAACGGCGTTAACGGCATTAATGCCACCTCCATACGGTCTGTACTTCTATATGTATAAGGAAATATTCGACATGTTTTTCGAAAACCCTTCAATAAATTGAATTATTTTTGCTTTCCGACGATAATTCTCCATTTTTCTTTCTTTGTTTTTCCATCAATACCAATAATTTTTGCTCTTCCATAACCTCGAACAGAAATCATGTCACTTATTTCACAATGAAACGCAGGGTTTTCGGATAATGCCCAGTTTACTTTCACTAATCCCTGTTGAATAAAAGTTTGCGATTTTTGCCGCGATATATGATAGATACCAGAAATGACAGTATCCAGACGTAAAGAAGTTACTGTTAAATCATTTTCTTCCCATAATTCTTTTGCAGAAATCGCTTCCCCTAAACTCGTTTCAACTAATTTTACGCCTGCCTTGCCTATTGATTCGACATTGCTTTTAATAAACTCAATGACTTCCTTAGCAGCAAAAAATTGTATTCTTCCATCCTTAATAAGAATGTCACCAAATTTCCCCCGCTTTAACCCTAAAGACATGAGCGTCCCTAAAACCTGACGGTGTTCAATCGTCACAAACTTGGTTGGATAGTTAATTTCAAACAGACTAATTTGAAATTCGTCCTCATTTGTTATCAAATAATCAGGATAAATCAATGCTCTTTTTCGTTCAACATTAAGACTGCCGCCAAAAAGTTGAAAGTTTACATCGCCATTTTCTCCAATTATCATTTTAAGAATATGCTGTTCTCTTGGATCTAGAAAATCAGTCAGTTTAGGGGTATATTGTGTCTCCACATAATTCTTCCATTGCAAGACTTGGTCGATAAATTCCCGTTCTTCAGGCCGGAAATGCTGATAAATGTTCATTAATATATACACAACCTAATTCAATATCTTATGTGAGCCAAAGAGAAACTTTGTCTAAACCACTACGTGCTAAGTTTAGAACAAGGAAAGCAACAATAGGAGAAATGTCCATCATCCCAATTGGAGGAATGATTTTTCTAAATGGCTCCAAATATGGTTCACAAATTCTTCCCAAAAGTTGACCAATCGAGGATTCCCTAGCATTAGGAAACCATGACATTAAAATGTACACAATTAATGCGTATGAATAAATAGTAATTACTTGCTGTAAAATACCAAAAATTAAATTCATTAAATTCTACCACCTCGTAGTTTGATTTTCATAATCAGGAATAAGGTCTGAAATATTCCCTGACACCTCTACATTATCAGGAGTACATAAAAATATACTTGAACCAATCTTTTGAATATCTCCGCCAAGTGCATAAACTACACCGCTTAAAAAGTCGACAATTTGCCTGCCTTGCTCATTATCAATACGCTGCAGATTTACTACTACCGCTCGGCGACTTTTTAAATGATCAGCAATTTCCGTTGACTCTGAATAGGCTCGTGGTTCTACTAATATTACCTTGGAAGCCTTTGATGGATTTGTAGAATTTGAAGTCTTTTGAACACTTTGCAGACTGACAACATTTTTGCTTTTCACTGGCGGTAGCTTTTGTTTTACTGGTTCATTCGCCACTACATGGTCGTCATTGTTATCATTATATTCATCATCTAAAAAGAAAAATGTTTTTAATTTCGATTTAATCGTCATATTTTCCTCTCCTAACCATCTTCACCAACGAGGGCTGTACCTATTCTTACCATTGTTGCCCCTTCTTCAATAGCAATTGGAAAATCTCCCGACATTCCCATCGACAGTTCCCTGCAGGGGGCAAAATCTAAATTACTGGCTTGTACTTGATCGCGAAGTTCCCTTAATTTGCGAAAACAATCACGAAGCACCTGTTCATTTTTCGTAAGCGGAGCCATTGTCATTAAACCTTCTACGCTAATATTATCAAAAGGGCGAAGCGATTCAATAAATCCAATTGTCTCTTTTGGTGATAATCCATGCTTTGTATCCTCCTGAGAGACATTTACTTGTACAAAACATTTTATCTTGTGGCCCGCACGTTTATTAATTTCTTCAGCAAGTGAAAGCCTGTCCAAAGAATGAATATACTCAACTTTATCAATAATATTTTTCACCTTACGTTTTTGCAGTGTTCCGATAAAATGCCAGTTAGGCTTGTCCCCTAAAACCTCCCACTTTTCCAGGAGGCCTTCATCGCGGTTCTCACCAAGATTTTTTATCCCTGCTTCAAACGCCTCAGATGCTCTTTCAATGCTTACATATTTTGTGACAGCGATTAATTTCACTTCGTCAGGATTTCTATTTACCTTAAGGCATGCCTCATTTATTTGTTGATTAATGTGTTCAAGCTTTACTGCTACCCTCATAAACGATTCGCAATCTCCTTCCAGCCAATAACGCTTACCATTCTTCCTGTTTTACCTTGATCACGGCGATGCGAAAAAAACTCCTCATGATTGCAGCTGGAGCAAAGTCCTGTAGTAAGGATATTTTGATCCGGCACACCGGATTTCAAGAGTATTTGCCTGTTTAATTCTCGCAAATCTAAAGAATATTGATCATCTTTAATTAAATTATATGGTAATATTTCGTTATCTTCTAGTGTATTTTCAACTAAGTTAATTATACGGTCATCAACGATATAACATTTTTCACAAATGGATGGTCCAATTGCGACAAAAATCTGTTCAGGCTTAATGCCTTCCCTTCCCCATGCTTGTATCATTTCGTTAGCAATTTTCCCCACTGTTCCTTTCCATCCCGCATGGGCCGCTCCAATCATCTTTTTTTCGGGAGCAATAAAAAAAAGAGGGACACAGTCGGCAAAGCACAGCGTTAGCAGGATGCCCTCTTCATTCGTATAAAAACCATCGGTGCCTTTAAATGAATGTTCATAGGAATCGGAACCTATCCCTCGGTCTGCTTTGGTAATCTTTTTAAGAACAATGTCATGTGTTTGTTCTGCTCCGACCCAATAATTTAGCGGGAAATTTAGCAACTCAGAAACCTTTTCTCTATTTAAACGAACAGCACTTACTTCATCTCCAACGTGAAAGCCCAAATTCAGGGACTCAAAACTCCCTTTGCTCGTTCCTCCACATTTGGCTGTAAATCCGGCGATCAATCCCGGAAATGACTTGGTCCAGCTTTCAAGTGTAAAATAAGAATGATTTAATAAAACAAAGGGCTCCATTTCAATACCTCTTATGTTTTTTCTTTAGTTTAACATGAAAAGAAAAAATGGTCACCGTAAATAGCATTTATCAAACTTCTGCTTCTTCAACTATTTTCTCTACACTACCCTTATACCTAACCAAAATGACATCCTGCCCAATTTTTATTATATTCTTCCAAGGAATTACGATATCCTCATCCTTTCCAAAAAAACCAAGGACTCTACCGTTACCGGAGATTACGACCGCTTCAATTTTTCCTGTCGTTAAGTTAATCTCAATATCACCAATATTTCCAAGACGTTTACCATCCGATACATTGACAACATCTTTTATTTGGAATTCGGAAATCTTGACCACACACACCACTCCCAGTCACATTTATTAGAAATATATGATAACATTCGTCAAATTAGTAAAGAAAAAATAAAGAGGATATCTCAAGATAGTGTCTGACCCCTTTACCACTAGAGAGAGGGGCCAAACACTTTTGAGATATCCTCTTTAACTTTGAATATTTTTATTCATTTGCCTAATAGCTGCTTTTTCTAAACGTGAAACCTGGGCCTGGGAGATGCCAATTTCATCCGCCACTTCCATCTGCGTTTTTCCTTGAAAAAACCGTTTTCGTAAAATTAATTTTTCTCGTTCATTTAATCTTCGCATTCCTTCTTTTAAAGCAATTTCTTCAATCCAATGGATATCTTTATTTTTCTCATCACTTAATTGGTCCATTACATAAATAGGGTCGCCGCCATCATTATAAATCGGCTCAAATAGGGACACTGGGTCCTGTATAGCATCTAAGGCGAAGACAATTTCCTCATGTGGCACTTCTAAAACCTTGGCAATCTCTTCAGCAGTTGGTTCACGAGAGGTTTCGCTCATTAATCGTTCCCTAACCTGAAGGGCCTTATAAGCGATGTCCCTCAAGGAACGAGAGACGCGAATTGGGTTATTATCACGTAAGTACCTTCGAATTTCTCCAATAATCATTGGTACCGCATAAGTAGAAAACTTTACGTTTTGACCTAGATCAAAGTTATCAATCGATTTCATTAGTCCAATACAGCCAACCTGAAACAGGTCGTCAACAAACTCTCCTCGGTTGTTAAACCGTTGAATGACACTTAATACGAGGCGTAAATTACCGTTGACAAGTTTTTCTCTGGCGGTTATATCACCCGCTTGCATTTGCCTGAAGAGTATTCTCATTTCTTCGTTTTTTAATACAGGAAGTTTTGATGTATCCACACCGCAAATTTCAACTTTATTACGAGTCAATCCTTTTCCCTCCTCACAGGAGCTGCTGTACAAAAAACAGTATCTCCTTGAGAAGGAAAAATATGCACTTGTCCCAATCGAGGATAAGTGTATAAATGTCGAAAAATGTAATTAAGACACTAAATTCTTAGGTTTTATGATGGTAAAAATTTTCTTTTCTAGACCATTTTATTAAATTCTTTCCGTAATCTCTTTATGATTCTCTTTTCTAAACGTGAAATATAGGATTGAGAAATACCCAGCATGTCTGCGACATCCTTCTGTGTTTTTTCTTCCCCATTTGTCAGACCGAACCTGAGCTCCATGATCTGCTTTTCACGATCTGTCAACTGATGTAATGCCTTGGTCAGGAGTTTTCTGTCCACATTAGCTTCAAGGTCCTTTGTAATAATATCTTCGTCCGTTCCCAATACATCAGATAATAATAGTTCATTTCCATCCCAATCAATGTTTAACGGTTCGTCAAATGACACTTCAGATCTTATTTTATTGTTTCGCCGTAAGTACATGAGTATTTCATTTTCGATACATCTTGAGGCATATGTAGCAAGTTTTATTTTTTTCTCAGGGTTAAAGGTATTGACAGCTTTAATTAATCCAATTGTACCAATGCTGATTAAATCCTCAATATTAATCCCAGTATTCTCAAACTTTCTGGCAATGTAAACAACAAGTCTGAGATTTCGTTCAATTAAAATGGATCTTGCTGCCTTATCACCGCCGGGCAGTTTTTTTAATAATATCTCTTCTTCTTCTTTACTTAAAGGAGGCGGTAAAGCTTCGCTTCCGCCAATATAATAAACTTCATCCGTTTTCAGACCCATTTTTATTAATATTTTATACCAGTAATAGGATAAGCGAAGTCGCCATTTTTTCATGCATGTTCCTCCTTCTAAAATATGTTTTACTGAGTATAGTATTATTAACTCACTTTCTCAGCCCCCCCTTGCCGCTTAGAACCCGTCAGCATTTTCGGATGAACAATACATTGAAATGCATCATCCACCGATAGCTGCTGCATCGTAAAGGAGACAAGACCCTTTTCACAAAGATATTGTGTTCCGTTATGTTCGATTAAAATAAGATCGGGTTTAATCGCAGCAATGAGCTGATGCTCTTGTCCAACCACGCGACATGGAACAATTCTTAACCTATTTTGCCATTCATCAGGGAATACAAAGCTTCCCATTAAGAGTGGTTCAGGGTCGGAAGCCAGCTTTCTAATTGGTTCAGGGATCGTTTCCATGTCGTTCTTTATTGAGACAAACATCACTGGCAGCCTAGACAACGGATCATATAGTTGATTCCCACTATCCACTAATCCTTTAAAAATCAAGCTTTCACCCTCAATATTCAATCTCACATTGACGATTTGTTCGAATTGAATTTTGGTCATCTCCATTCTTTCTACATTTTTTCTAGAAAAGTGCCAGGCAATCGGAAAGCCAATAAAAACGAACAGCCAACTAATAGGATCGCCAAATCCTTTTAGTACGTTTATTGTCAGCACATAATCATATTGAATAAAAAAATGGGCCCCTATTATTGCTCCTCCAATTAAAAAAGTAGAAACATAAAACGTCATTAAAGCTTTAATAAAGAAAGTCAACCGTTTATATCCGAAGGCTATGAACACCATCATGATTGAACAGATAAGTTTTGAAATTGGATGACTTGTATAGACATTTAATGGTGTAAACGATAATAAAATAATCAATGAACCAATAAATCCCCCTGCAAGTATTCTCCATAGCCTGATTCTTCTTTTTAGAAAAATAGCTGTTAAATAAAGGAGAAGGCTATCAAATAACAAATTAAGAGCCCAGATTACATCCAAATAAACTATCAATCTGCTTCCTCCTTTATTGCTGCTAACTATTGCGCTTCCGCTTTTCTTTTCTGTTTAGGAAAAAGTATAACGTAGATAAGAGGCTGAAGTGTGTCACTTTCTGTATTCAAAAAAACAGAAATTTTCACTATTCACAACGGATTTTGTCACATGGTCTCAAAACTCAAAACTGAAAAAGGCATGCTCCCGATGGGAGCATGCCTTTTTCAGTAAAGTCTCTTAACCTCTTCTATTACGATTGCGTAGGAAGGTTGGTATATCTAACGTCTCTTCTTGCGATACATTCGTGTTCCGTACTGGTTCTTGCGGAGTTTCTTCACGCTTGTGCTCCCTTTTGACAGTGCCAACAGGAGGTTTCGTTTGTCCAAATGAAGGACGAGTTACTTTAGGCTGTGCAACCTCTTCATTAAAACCAGTTGCAATTACAGTTACGATGATTTCATCTTTAAGATTTTCATTAATAACCGAGCCAAAAATCATGTTTACTTCTTGGTCAGTAGCAGTTGCGACGATATCCGCTGCTTCTTGGACTTCATAAAGGCTTAAATTGGTTCCGCCCGTAATATTCATTAACACACCTTGGGCCCCGTCAATAGATGTTTCCAATAAAGGAGAATTAATCGCCTTTTTGGCAGCTTCCGTAGCACGATTTTCACCAGCAGCCACTCCGATACCCATTAGCGCAGATCCTTTATTAGACATAATTGTTTTTACATCTGCGAAATCAAGGTTAATTAATCCAGGTGTTGCAATTAAATCTGAAATACCTTGAACACCTTGGCGGAGGACATTGTCTGCTTCACGAAATGCTTCAAGCATTGGAGTGCTTTTATCAACGATTTCAAGTAGGCGGTCATTTGGAATGACAATCAACGTATCAACGGCTTCTTTCATGGAACCGATACCACCAGATGCTTGGTTTGAACGTTTTTTGCCTTCAAACGTAAACGGGCGTGTGACAACACCAACTGTTAATGCCCCTAAATCTCGGGCAATTTGTGCAATAACAGGTGCAGCACCCGTGCCTGTTCCACCACCCATACCTGCTGTTACGAATACCATATCTGCGCCACGAAGTGCTTCTTCAATTTGTTCCTTACTTTCTTCTGCAGCTTTTTTTCCAACCTCTGGATTAGCCCCTGCCCCGAGACCACGAGTCAGCTTCGCACCAATCTGCATTTTCACTTCTGCTTTTGAAAGATTTAAGGCTTGCGCATCTGTATTAACGGCGATAAATTCTACACCTTGAACACCATGTTCAATCATTCGGTTAACCGCGTTATTACCGCCTCCACCTACTCCAATAACTTTTATTGTTGCAAGAGAATCTAAATTTGTATCAAATTCTAACATGACAAATCCTCCTAATTCGTCGATATTCCTTTTCGATGAAGTTTATTCGAAAAAGTAACCAAGGAATTTTTTTACTTTTGATGACATCTTTTCTTCCGGATGTTTTTCGGGCTTTGCTTTTGGTTGATGTTGCTTTGGTAATCTTTTTTCGATTGGCTCTGATACCGCAGAGGATCCGCTCATGGTTCCCCCTGGTAATCTAGCATTCTTGTAAGCATATTTAATTAAGCCAACCGCTGTCGTATATTGAGGTTCTCTTACACCAATATAGTCGGGTGACGCAATGCGGACTGGAGTTTGGAAAATATCCTGTGCGAGCTCTAGTACACCTTGCATTTTTGCCGTTCCGCCTGTTAAAACAAAACCACCAGGTAAATCAGTCACACCTAACCGTTTCATTTCATGGGCGATTAATTCAAAAATTTCTTCCATTCTAGCTTCAATAATTTCGGAAACATATAGCTGATTAAATTGCTGATGCTGGTCGCTCCCGATAATTGGAACACTGAAGAACTCCTCCTCTGAAGCATTGTCATAGAAGGCATGTCCATATTTTATCTTGATATTTTCGGCATCCTCGGTTGAAGTATGTAGAACCTTTGAAAGGTCATTCGTAAGAAGATCGCCACCAACTGGGATGACGCTTGTCGATTTCAAAAATCCTTCTTCAAACATTGCTATAGAAGTAGACCCGCCGCCAATGTCAATCAGGGCAACACCGAGATTTTTTTCATCCTTCGATAGGGCATAATCACCTGCTGCTAGCGGCTGTAAGATAATGTCTAAAATCTCCAGACCTGCTC
>NZ_DALZYO010000002.1:0-67553 GCF_031988165.1 Neobacillus sp. | reverse complement strand
TGATAATCGATTTCGATCCGGTAATAAGTGTACCTTCCATTTCTAAACGGACACCAATCATTCCTCTTGGATCATTAATTTCATCCTTACCATCTAAGATAAATTGCTTTCGAATGACTCCAATATTTTCTCTTTCTGGTGGAATGGATCCCACATGGGATGCTTCAATGACACGTATGACGTCCTCATTGGTAATTTCCCGGTTTTGACTGGATACAGCTACAATGCCGTGACATTGCTGAAGGATAACGTTGTTTCCGGAAATTCCGACCACCACTTCTCTGATCTCCATCCCAATCATTCTTTCCGCCTGCTCAATCGCCCGCTTAATAGAATGAACGGTATCGTCCATATCGACAATCGATCCCTTTCGTAAGCCTTCAGATTTTACATTGCCAACACCAATTATATTCAATGAGTCTTTACCAGAGTCATTGACCATTTCACCAATGATTACTTTTACACTGGATGTACCGATGTCAAGACTAACATATATTTCATTGCTGTTCATTCTTTGGCACCTCCTTTTAATTTCCTTAGGTCGAACAACAATTCATTTTTGTCCAATAAAAGTTTTCTAATAGTAATATCTTATAAAATTATTCGTCACAACTACATATTTCCCTTTAAAAAATCTCATTTTTTTTCTACTTTTTCTTTGTTTGTTGACCATTTTGTCAATAATATGCGTCTGATGACGGCAATATTTTGAAACAATCTGACACCAAACGCAAAAACTGCCGCTAAATACAAGTCTACACCAAGATGAACACCGAGAAAAGCTAAACTTGCAGCTAGTATTATATTAAAAAAGAATCCTGAAACAAATACCTTTTCATCATAAATATTTTGCAAGTAAGCCCTAATTCCACCAAAAAGTGTGTCGAGGGCAGCTAAGACAGCAATCGACAAATAATTGGAATATTCTTCAGGAATCCGTATTTCTGTTAATAAACCAAGAATGATTCCAATAACTAGTCCCATAAACGGAAGCCACATCAGGAACCGCCTCCTTCCTTTATTGGCTCCATATACTTAATACGGATTGGGTTATCATAGGCAGGAATAGAAACATTCGGATTTGCCTCAGAAACGTTCAGTCTCAAGCTTTCAGTAAAAAATTCATCCCTAGATTTTGATACTTTCATCCGATTAGATAACTTTTCAGCAGTATTAATAGAATCGACGCCGACATTAACCTCTATCGGCAAACTCCTGATTGAGTGCCCGTCAATTTTAGTTTCCCGATTAATATCCCTTATTACAGTGGTATTAATAATTCTTTGACCATCAATCGCCACATATTTTGCCTCATACATATTCAATTCGTTTACTAATCTTTTTAGCAACTCTGGTGAAACAACCTTTGTAACAGGATAACCTAGCTTAATGTCCTCAACTACTGGTTCAATCATTAATGTTATCCCTGGACCTGTGACCTCGGTCAATCCTGCTTCCATTTTTAATTCATCTAACGTATCCCTCAAGGTCTGTTCCTTGCTTTGTTTTCGCTTAGACTCGTAGGCTGAAAGCTTTTCTTCATTTGAACGGATTTCGCTCAATAAATTGGACTGAAGCTCTTTTTCTTTCAGTAAAGCTTCACGAAGCTGCCAGACATCGCGTGTATCCCGTTCAACTGGTTTCTTCACTGTTTGGAATTGAATCGCGATCATAAAACCAACGACTGCAGCAATTAAGGTAAAACTAATATTAATTTTGGGCTTGTCCACTTCTTTCACCTAACCTTCTTCACGTGGACTTTTAAATCAACTTCCTAAAATTGGATTCAGCATAATTTCATTTTCTTTTTCTAGTGTAAAAACAAGGTTATCGTTAACAAGCTGATCCTTTACTCCCCCCGTCAGGTTTAGGGATGATGAGAGAACATCAGGGTCACCGATTGCAGAAATAACAAATGGAGCAGGATGCTGAACACCATCAACAGTAATGACTGGCCCATTACAAACAATATATGAATGGCTCGTCAGCCTTTGCCCATTTATAGCTACCGCTGCTGCTCCTGAGATATAAAGCTCATTCACCACTTTAAATACATGGTGTTCATGGACAAGATAATTATTAATATTTACTTCTTTCGGGTCATAAGCACCATCAGAAAGAGTAATTTTTACCCCTTTTCCTTTTATCTTTACTTTACCTAGGAACATCCGATATTTTTCAGTATCTTCAGCAAGGTTAAGAAAGACTTGGGCTTCCTTTGCTAGCCCTTTTTCATTTTTAAGAACCTTGTCTTGCTTTTTATTTAATTCCTTTTGAAGCTTACGATTGGTCTCCTCTTGGGCAATCAATTGATTCCTTAAAACAAGAGTCTTTTCATATTGTTTAGCTGATATGTCCCGGTTTTCATTTTGAGTCTCTATTTGGGTCAGATGATAGGAGAAGGCAATCATAAACCCCAACACAAGACAGACAAGGGACAAGATAAAATGTTTACCCTTGACCTTGATCTTTTTCAACTTCATTTTCCTCCACTTCCTGTTCAAAAGCCTTAAAATAGGAGCCAACTTCAAAATCAATGATTCCCTTTTTGGTTGGGTCTAATTGGCTTATGATTGAGGGATAATGGACCATTTTTTCCGAAAAACTTCTAATGGTGGCACTAACTTCAAAGCCATCATTCATAAATAAGGAAATATGATACTGATCTGTTTTTTTCGGAGAATAATGAATTTCGGAAATGGAGTTTAAAATTTCACCTGGAAGTTTTTCTAACTCTTTTACCATTTCGTTAAGGGCGTTCCCCTCTTTGAATTCAAACAGAATCGGAGAATTAACTGGAACTGTTTCCGTTTTCCTATCTTTTAGAATTTTACCGTTCTCCATTACTGGAAAATAGTTATTGTCTTGTTTAAGATAGGCTATTCTTTTGTGTTCTTTTACTTGAATTTGAATGGTGTTTGGCCAATGAATCTTTACATTCGCCTTTTTTATTTCAGATAACTGCTGTAAATTTGCAATAACCTCGCTCTTCCTTACTTTCCAAATATTTGTATTTTTTGAAAGTCCGCTCTTTTTGATTATTTCAGTACTAGAATAAACTTCATTTCCTTTTATCGTAATTGTCTTAACATGACTCAATGGTGATTGTGTATAAGCAATTACTACTATTAATGTAAAAAATAAAATTAAAAGGAGTACAAGGCGTCTGTTTGCTTTCCGCCTTCTTTGCTCCTTTAATTTTGGAATACGATCCTCCAGAGCAACGATTTTACCTTTTTCCATCCATATTCCTCCAAATAAAAACGGTCGCCCCTTTTTGCAATCAGATTTAAGATTCAATCTGATTAGCTGAAAAACAACATTAGGCTTGTCCAAAATAATCGTTCGCGGTAGCCTTAAAAGAGAAACAACGGCACGAAAAAATCATGCCGTCACTTATTTTCTTCAGGCTTTCCACCTATAATATTATCAGTTATTATAACACAATATTTGTCATTCGTAAGAGATTTCTTACAAGAAAAGTAAGTTTAATTTCTTGGAACTGTGAGAACACGAATGCAGCTATTTTCGCCCGATTATTTCTACTTCAGTCTCCATTTTAATTTCATACAAACTGTAAATAGTATCCTTTACATGCTCAATTAAGGCAAGCACATCTCCCGCAGTGGCATTACCTGCATTCACAATAAAATTCCCATGCATTTCTGAAATCTTTGCACCGCCAATACTGAAGCCTTTTAAGCCTGTAATTTCTATTAATTTGCCTGCATAGTTAGGAAGAGGATTTCGAAAAATACTGCCGGCGCAAGGGAAATTCCACGGTTGTGTTTCTTTTCGGTAATCCTTGTTTTTTTGCATTTGGGAAACAATGGCTCCTCTATCTCCTAGAGCAAGCTTGAAAACGGCTTCGACAACGATTCCTGGGCGCTTTTTCTGCAAGACAGATGTCCTATAGGAGAACTCCATGTCTTCATTTGAAAGCCATTCTAGCGATCCATCCTCAAATAATATATGAGCCCTTGTTAAAATTTTGCTAATATCTGAACCATGGGCTCCTGCGTTCATATAAACAGCACCGCCAACAGAGCCTGGAATTCCGCTTGCAAACTCAAGACCAGAAAGCCCTTTTTTACTAATTAATGTTGATAAGCTAACGAGTGAATGCCCGCCTCCCACCGTAATTTCAGTATCATTAACCTCGAGATGGTCAAGTCCAGATCCGAGCTTAATAATTGCACCTGCAATTCCTTTGTCAGAGACTAAAAGATTTGATCCTCTGCCTATAGCCCGCCAATTTAAGCGATGCTTTTCAATCACATCCATTACCTTTTTTAAATTTCCAACTGATGAAGGTTCAATAAAAAGATCGGCAGGACCGCCAATTTTAATTGTGGTGTGATGGGCTAGTGGTTCATTTTCCTTTACTTTCCCGATATTTAAAGTCTGTAATTCTGTTAATATGCTATCCATATTACCACCCTACTTTCCAAGTTCCGATAATTTTAGTTTATGCTAAAAATAATTTTGGGCTACCTTTGATTTTCTTTTACAAGTTGTTTCATTAATGAAAAAAGCCTGCCCGCTGAATCCGGAACACCGATTTTTTTAGCCTTTATTTTCATTTCCTTTAATGCATCATTATTTAACAGAATTTGGTCAATGTGGTTCACAAGACTTTTACTATTTAGATCTTTTTCTAATAATAATTCTGCTGCCCCATGGTCACTTAATGATCTCGCATTTTTTTCTTGATGATTATTGGTTACATAGGGACTTGGGACTAGAATGCTTGGAATACCTAGTGTGGTTATTTCTGCAAGGGTCGTTGCTCCTGCCCTTGAAACTACTAAATCAATACCAGCAAGGACCTCTGGCATATTATGAATAAATGGTTTTATCACCACATTTTTCGGACTTCCAACTAACTCTACCTCTTTTTTGACATCCTCATAATGAACATCGCCAGTTATATAGAGAATTTGGTAAGGTTTTTCAGTGAATTCCGATAAGGCTTTAACGACTGCTTCATTGATTGGTCTGGCACCTCGGCTGCCTCCAAAGATCAAAACAGCTGGTTTGGTTGTACTGAGTCCTGCCGAAAGTCGCCCCTGAATTCCATCCTTACCGATTACCTCAGATGCACGGGGGTTTCCAGTAAAAACTACCTTGTTACCTGGAAAATAATCTTTTGCCTCAGCAAAACAAATAGCAATTTTGTTCACATAACGGCTTAAAAATTTATTTGTAAGGCCTGGGACACTATTTTGTTCGTGAATGATTGTTGGAATACGGAGCTTTGAGGCTGCATATACAACTGGTCCGCATACATATCCGCCCGTCCCAATGACAACGTCAGGCTTAAACTCCTTTAATATCTTTTTACTATCCTTCACGCCTATTAAGAAACGAAGAACAGTTTTTACATTTTCAAAGGAAAGCTTTCTTTTAAAACCAGTAATATGAATCGCTTTAAAAGCAATCTTTTCCCTAGGGACAATCTTACTCTCCAAGCCATTTATTGTACCTATGTATAGAAACTCTGCATCTTTATTCTCTTTTTGAATCTCCCTGATTAGTGCGAGAGCAGGATAAATATGTCCACCCGTTCCTCCACCGCTTACTACTATTTTCATTTTTCCACCTCATTAACTATTTAACACATCTTATTGCATTCCTATCTTACTATAAAAACAGATTAAAGAAAGCAAATGAAAAAAGAATGTTATCTAAATGTAAAGATTTGCTTAAAATACTCGTTAAAACAAAAAGAACCCTGCCACTTAACAGGGTATCCTTTTAATATCTTGAATAGCGGCTAATATTAAGGAGAACTCCAATAGCCATTAACATCAAGGTCAACGAGGAGCCCCCGTAGCTTAAAAATGGCAATGTTATGCCTGTTACAGGCATAAGCCCTGTTACTACACCGACATTAATCATTACTTGGATGGCTACCATTGCAATGATTCCGACTGCAAGAAAACTACCATATAAATCAGGAGCACCTAGGGCGATTCGAATCCCCCGCCACAACAGGAGGGCAAATAGCAGTAAAATAAACGAACCACCAATAAACCCTAATTCTTCGGAAAGTATAGCGAAGATAAAATCTGTTTGCGGTTCTGGTAAGTAAAAAAACTTCTGCCTGCTCTCGCCAAGACCAAGTCCAAATAAACCGCCAGGGCCAATCGCATAAAGCGATTGAATAATTTGAAACCCGCTCCCAAGGGGGTCAGACCAGGGATCTAAAAAGGAAGTAATCCTTTTTATTCGATACGGAGCGGAAGCAATCAAGCCGACAAAACCAGCAACTCCGAGCAGCCCTAAAAAGGCAAAATGACTAATGCGGGCACCAGCAATGAAAATCATCACTACACAAGTCCCCATCATGACCGTTCCAGTACCTAAATCCGGCTGTAGCATAATCATTGCAAAGGCAATAAATGCAAGACCTAATGAAGGGACAAGGCCTTTCTTAAAAGAAGTAATCAACTTTTGCCTTTCTGAAAGGTATTTTGCTAAAAAGGAAATCATAGCCAGCTTCATAAATTCTGAAGGCTGAATGGAAAAGGCTCCTACTCCTATCCAACTTCTTGAACCATTTCGGACATTGCCAATACCAGGTATTAACACCAAAATCAATAACACAAAACAGACGATTATAATGGTTTTCGACCAAGTTCTCCATGTCCAGTAGTTGATATTCATAATAAAAAACATGGCCGCAATTCCGACCCCGGCAAATAAGGTTTGCCTTTTTGCAAAGAAAAAGGAATCATGAAATTTATATTCAGCCCAGATAGCACTTGCGCTGTAAACCATAATTAGTCCTATTGCCAGTAGCGTAAAGGTTACAATCATTAAAATAAAATCAGGAGTTGTTCTCTTTGTCGGCACCACTATACACCTCAACTAGGAGTTTTAGGGCTTAGTACTATAGGTGTTTAGCTACAGCGCCTTGGGGCTCGACGCTCCCGCTTTTCGTGTTGTCTAGCTACAGCGCCCAGCGGCTAGTAGACTTCGCTCTTCTCCCTACGATAATTCAACATCGCTTCGCTCTCGCTCACCGTGTTTCCTTTATCTCAGTCGAAGCGCTCCAGTCTATACGCCGCTAAACGGGCGCTTCCGCTTTTCGTATTGTCTAGCTACAGCGCCTAGGAGCTCGGGGTCATAAGCCAATCCGTCAAAAAGGCTAAAAAGCAGCCTTCTCGCCGGCTCGTCTTATGCCTGTCGCTCCTGACCAAGGCGCTTCCGCTTTTCGTATGGACAAGCCCTTATTAAAGCTTATGCACCGCTTCGATAAAAATGTCACCCCTGACTTCAAAAGTTTTATATTGATCCCAGCTGGCACAAGCTGGAGATAACAGGAGGACATCACCTGATTCGGAATAACGATAAGCTTCAGACACTGCCTTGTCAACATTATCGACACGCTTGATTGTTTTTATTCCCGCCTCGCTTCCAACCCGCTCAATCTTTGGAGCTGTCTGCCCAAATGTAATCAATGCTTTAACATTTTTTAAATAGGGAAGGAGTTCATCAAACTCATTTCCACGGTCGAGCCCTCCAGCGAGTAAGATTATGGGGGCTTCAAATGCGGCAAGGGCCTTGATTGTTGCTAAAATATTGGTGGCCTTTGAGTCGTTATAAAACTTTCTTCCGTTCAATTCCGTGACAAATTGCAAGCGATGCTTAACACCCGTAAAAGTCTTCAACACTTCTTGAATCGCACTGTTTTCTACACCGGAAAGTTTAGCGCTGACAACAGCTGATAAAATATTTTCGAGATTATGTACTCCCGGTAAGGCTATATCGGCAATTTCCATTATCTGCTCATCATTAAAACATATCCTGCCATTGCTAATGTACGCACCTTCTGATAGCTCCTTTTTTGTTGAAAAAGGAATTATTTTTGCTTTGGAATGACGGGTAATTTCAAATGTTTCTTCCTGATCTGCATTAATGATTAAATATTCCAATTCCGTTTGATTTTTAGTGATATTCGCTTTCGCTTTTTTATATTCTTCTCTCGTCCCATGATAATCTAGGTGGGCATCATAAAGGTTTGTAATGATGGCAATTTTAGGGTTAAAGGTCTTGATTCCCATTAGCTGAAAAGAGGATAATTCAATGACAATCACATTTTCCTTCTTTGCCTTTTGGGCAACACCAGACGCAACAGTTCCAATATTCCCGGCAATTAAAGGCTTTTTCCCTCCCTCATTCAGCATCTCATGAATAAGCGTTGTTGTTGTTGTTTTGCCATTTGTCCCGGTAATAGCAATAAACGGTGCTTCAGAAATTTGATAGGCTAGCTCGACTTCTGTAATTACAGGAATCCCCTTTTTAAATGCCCCTTCAATTATTGGGTTGTTATATGGTATTCCAGGATTTTTTACAATCAGCTCAAAGCCCTCATCTAATAGTTCAATCGGGTGATCTCCACAAATCACTTTTATCCCTTGCTCTAATAACCCCTGAGCCTCGGGATTTTCAGATAATGGCTTTTTATCATTAACTGTAACAAAGGCACCAAGCTTATGTAATAGAGCAGCTGCGGTCACTCCACTCTTTGCCAGGCCAAGAACTAGTATTTTTTTATGACGATAACATTCAATCTGCTTCACTTACAACCACACCTCAATATAGATTCCTAGGATCGCTAGTATAAGTCCAACACTCCAGAAGGTAACAACAACTCTCCATTCCGACCAGCCAACTAATTCATAGTGATGATGTAACGGGCTCATTCGGAAAATTCGCTTCCCAGTAGTCTTAAAGGATGCTACCTGGAGAATAACCGATAAGGTTTCGATGACAAATACCCCGCCAATAATAATTAACAGTATTTCAAGTTTTGTTAAAATCGCTATAGCAGCAATCGCACCACCTAGCGCAAGCGAGCCGGTATCCCCCATGAAAACCTTAGCAGGATGTGCGTTAAAGACCAAGAATCCCAATACTGCTCCTACAACAGCAACCGAGAAAATGGCTATTTCGAAGTTGTTTTGATTCCAAGCAAGAACGGCAAATGCACCAAAAGCGATGGCCGCGGTGCCTGACACCAAGCCGTCAAGTCCATCTGTCAAATTGACCGCATTTGAAAATCCAACCAGCCAGAAAATGATTAAAAAAACATATGACCACCCTAAATCAATCGAATAATCACTAAAGGGCAAATTGACTTCGGTTGATTGTCCAGTATGTTTATAGATAAGATAAAAAATAACGGAAATAATAATTTGACCTAAAAGCTTTTGTTTTGATGTCAATCCTAAATTTCGTTTCAAAACCACTTTAATAAAATCGTCCAAGAACCCTAGTAAACCGAACCCAAAAGTAACAAACAGCAGTAAAAACACAGTTACCGGTATTTGGTCTGAGTATTTTCCAATCATGACAATTGTCGTAATAATAATAGAGAATAATATCATCACACCGCCCATTGTCGGAGTTCCAGATTTTTTTTGGTGTGATTTAGGACCTTCTTCCCGAATGCTTTGTCCAAATTTCAACCTTCTCAAGAAGGGAATAAAAATCGGTGAAAGTAAAACTGAAACGAGAAAGCCCATAACAATTGTGAAAAAAATAACTTGCTCCTTCATTTTATCCCCTCCTTTCCGAAGTATTAGCCATTTTATTTGTTAGCTTTTCTAATATCACAGCTATATCATATGTTTGTTTATTTTCAATAAGAAGTTTTTTATTTGTAAATTTAAAGTTAGTTATCTCCATATTACTATTCATTTCTCCATCTAATTTTTCATTATATTGTTTTATTATCTCTCTAATTGCTTCCGCATTATCATTAGTAAAAAAAACGGGGAAGTGGTTTGGTGTATATTGTGGCAGCTTTTTTCTATGATCCCAAATGGCTGCGATAGCTCCATTAGCAATGGCGTCCAAAAGTTCTCCTGATTCTTCATTTAAAGGGACAAACAATCCTTTCGGCTGGGAAACATTAGCCTGGTCTGTAACCGTATAAAATGAAAAGTCGTCTTCTATCCCTCGTTTATCAATGATCAAGTCTGCCAAGTCTTTACTAGCTAAATACATTCTTATCTCACCTCAATTGCTTCCCTTACCACCAGCCGGTCATCAAACTCATGAACAATATCCCCAATAATTTGATAGGTTTCATGACCTTTTCCGGCAATTAAAATAACGTCACCCACTGATGCCTGTCGTACAGCCATGTTTATAGCTGCTTTTCGGTCAGGAATAACTTGGTAGGATTCACCTTCGACGCCTGCCTCCATATCCTTTAAAATCGCTAATGGATCTTCACTTCTAGGGTTATCGGAAGTGAAGATTGGATCTGTTGCCAAGCTGCAGGCAATTCTTGCCATCAAAGGCCGTTTGGTTCTATCTCTGTCACCACCACAGCCAACGACAACGAAAACCCTTTTCGTTGCGAAATGTTGAATCGTTTTTAAAACATTTTCTAGACTGTCTGGTGTATGGGCATAATCGACAATAACCGTATAATCTTGACCTGCATTCACAAGTTCAAACCTTCCAGCCACACCCTCGACACTTTCAATGGAAGTGATAATTTCGTTGATCCCTATCCCGGATACCAATGCAGCTGCAATACTTGCTAAAACATTATAAACACTGAATTTACCGAGAAACTGCATGTGAATTGGATAGGAAACTGCTTCAATCACAAGATCAAAATTTGTCCCTTTAGGAGTCATGTGAATGTTTTTTGCCTGTATATCGGCCTTTTCGTCAATCCCGTATGTAATTACATGCGCAGCCGTTGACCTTCTAAACATGTCTGACGCAGGGTCATCAGCATTTAAGACAGCAAATTTAGATTTATTATTATCAAAGGTATTGCCTAGCTGAGCAAATAATAAGCTCTTGGCTCGTTGGTATTCAGCCATTGTTTTATGGTAATCAAGATGGTCCTGGGTCAAGTTGGTAAATACCGCAACATCATAATCACAACCGTGGACTCTGCCTTGGTCAAGGGCGTGCGAGGAGACTTCCATGACCGCTAATCCGACCCCGGCATCAACCATTTGTCGAAAGTTTTTTTGAAGTGTCAGACTCTCAGGGGTTGTGTTCTTCGTCTCCATTATCCTGTCAGCAATTTTCGTATACATCGTGCCAATAAGGCCCGTTTTTTCTCCTGCATCTGCAAAGATTTTTTCAATCAAATGACTAGTTGTTGTTTTTCCATTCGTTCCGGTGATGCCAATTAAATGCAGCTTTTTCGTTGGCTGCTCATAAAAGGTATCTGCGAGCACTGCCATCGCACGTGTTGTATCCTTAACAAGGACAACGGGTACATCTAGAAATAACGGGCGCTCAGCAATGATCGCAGCAGCCCCTTTTTCAACAGCAGCTCCAGCAAAATCATGGCCGTCAACCGTGTAGCCTTTAATACAAATAAATAAGCTCCCTTTTTGCACCTTCCGATTATCGTTTTCAATCGATGTAATTTCCGGGTTTTCGCCTTTAAAAGGAACTATTGGATGCAAAGACTTAAGCAGCTCTTGTAGCTTCATGTTCTCTCATATCCTCTCATGACCTTACATACATTTTTGCTAGTAATTACTCTAAAAAGATCTTAAGCAAAAGTTCCATCTTATTTTACATTAAATAATAATATTTTGCTATTTAGTTATGGAGGTTATATAAAAATTAGACGGCAGAAAACATTCTGGCCGCCCTTTCGTTACGTTATTCCCTTCTTTTTATTCTCCATTTCCAAAGTAAAGTCTAATTTTTGAGCCTTCCTTTAGCTTTGTACCAGGTTTAGGAGATTGTCTTACAACAACATTACCTTCTCCACTGGCATCGACTCTTAAATTAATGAGTTGTTCCATGAGTTCACTTTTTGTTAGTCCAACAAAATCAGGCAGTTTTAGTAATGGAGTATCAGGATATTTTATCTCCTTTTCAATTTGATCTTTTCGCGGCTCTACCCCCATAGCACTTAAGCCGTCCTTCATGATATTGCCAACAATTGGTGCACTAATCGTTCCCCCAAATGCTCGAACACCTTTCGGATTATCAACGGCTACATAAACTACAATCTGTGGATCATCCGCAGGGGCAAAACCAATAAACGAAACAATAAATTCATTTTCCAAATATCTTCCGTTTTGTGCTTTTTGTGCGGTTCCTGTTTTACCACCAACACGATATCCTTCAATAAACGCTTTACCACCTGTTCCTTGGGCAACAACACTTTCTAGGGCATGGCGAATTTCCTTCGATGTTTTCTCGGAAATGACTTTCCGCTTTTCTTCAGGTGAGTTCCTCATCACCACTTCTTTTGTAATAGGGTCAACTAACTCCTTGGCGATAAAGGGTTTATATAAAATCCCACCATTAATAGCTGCAGACACCGCCGTTACCTGCTGAATGGGAGTAACTGATACACCCTGTCCAAAAGCAGTTGTTGCTTGTTCAACAGGTCCAACCCGGTTCATATTAAATAAAATCCCAGTACCTTCACCTTGCAAATCAATTCCTGTCTTCTGGCCAAAACCAAAATCCTTAATATATTTAAATAGCTTTTCTTTTCCTAAACGCTCTCCTAATTCCACGAACCCCGGGTTACAGGAGTTTTGAACAACTTCCAACATGGATTGGCTACCATGACCGCCTCTTTTCCAGCATTTTAACCTTGCGCCTGCCACTTGTACTGAACCCGAATCATGGAAGTGGTCTTTTTCCAAGTCCACTTTTCCTTCATTCAACGCCGCTGCAAGGGTAATAATTTTGAAAGTTGAACCTGGTTCATAGGTGGACCATACTGGGAGGTTTCGGTTATATACTTCTTGCGGTACATTACGGAAATTTGCCGGATCAAAGGTCGGCCTACTAGACATCCCTAATATTTCGCCATTATTAGGATTCATAGCGATTGCAACAATTCCATCCGGATTATATTTAGCCTCGGCAATATCCAGTTCCCTTTCGATAATGGTCTGTATTTTTGAATCGATAGTTAGTTTCAAATCAAGACCGTTAATTGGATGCTCATAATCATCGGCCATTTCATTCATTCTTTGCCCTTTAGCATTAGCGTAGAATTTGACAGCACCTCGTTCACCACTTAACTCTTTATCATAGTAAAGCTCTAACCCCATCAACCCTTGATTGTCCACTCCAGTAAACCCAAGTACATGAGAGAGATAACTCTTATTTGGATAATGGCGTTTGGAGTCTTCACCAATATAGACTCCTTTAAGGCCGAGGGCTCTAATTTCTTTTGCTTTTTCGTGCGAAATTTTTCTGCCCTCCTTTATCCTTACTGACGATGCCTTTTTGGTTATATCACGATAGGCTTTGTCTTTTGGCATATTTAACACCGATGCCAGCTTTTCAGCAGTTTCCGCCGGATTTTCAACTTGCTTTGGAATAACATAAACAGTGGGAGCACTAATATTCGTTGCTAATGGGATTCCATTGCGGTCAACAATCTGTCCCCGTTCAGGTTCAAAAGGAATATTCCGACTCCACAACCCTTTAGCACGATCAGTCAACATATCGCCAAGAACAAATTGTACATAACCAAGCCGGACATCAATAACCAAAAAGGTTAATATTCCAACGAAAAGTGCAAGCAATAGCCGTTTTCGGACAGTAACATTAGACACACGCATATAATGAATGATCCTCCTTTTTCCAGCATTCACTTTACAATATCGTTCATTTATATGCTTGTACTTTTTCAAATAGAACGAAACCTCAGGGTAATAGACATGTAAAAATCCCGCTTTATAAGGCGGGATTCACAGTTAATCTTGGATCTTATCTTCTTTATTTGCCTCTGTTTTAGCTTGGCCGTTTTTGCTTGCTTTCTTTGCTTCCTCCCATTGTTCTTCAGGAGTTTTTAGATCGACAATCAGGAAATCCCCATTGCGTAAAAGAGCTTTAGGTTTAATATTTTGCTGGTAGACATAGCCTTTCCCCTTGGAATTGAGCTTTAATCCTGCAAGATTTGCTACTTTCATAACATCCCTAAGTGACCAGCCTGTCATATCAGGCGCTGTCAGATCACCATCGGTTTGAAGGATAACCTTTTCACCCTCTAAAACTGTTATTCCAGCCTCAGGAAGTTGCCCCACTATTTTTGTTCCGTTGCCAAGCAAAACGGTTTCAATTCCGCTTGCTTTAAGATTCTTGACCGCGTCTTCAACTGATTGTCCCTTAAGATTTGCTAATTTTTTCACAGCAGCCTTTTCAACCTTGGATGGCTGAATATTTAAATAGTGCAAGCTATTTTGCATAACAGGATTAAAAATCGCTGAAACAGGAATAGCTCCTTGCCCCATTTCATTCTCTTTCAGTTGCGGTTGTTGAACGGCTACATAAACAATTAACTTAGGGTCATCTTTAGGTGCCATTCCTAAAAAGGAAAAAATATAATTATTTGCACCTTTTAGGTATTTCCCACCAGGACCTGGGATGTTGGCTGTCCCTGTTTTCCCCGCAACACTATAACCTTCAATCTGATAACGGGTCCCTGTACCTTTTGGGGAAGTCACAACAGTTTCAAGATAATCACGAACCTTTTTGGCTGTTTCGGCAGATATAGGTGTTGAAACTACTTCTGGAGTAACCTGCTTAATTGTTTTATCGGTATCATGGTTAACGATTTTTTCGATTACATGAGGCTTTAACATTCTTCCATCATTTGCAATCGCCGTTGCAGCTTGAATTTGTTGAATCGGTGTAATCGCCGTTCCCTGACCATAGGCAGTGGTGATTTTTTCAATCGGATAAGTAAATTGTATTTTCCCCGATGCCTCATCCGGTAGTTCAATCCCAGTTGGTTTATCAAAGCCAAATTTTGATAAATACTCTCTAAATCTTTCAAAACCTAGTTTCTCGTTAGCGATTTTCGCAAATGCTACGTTTGAAGAACGCTGGACACCTTCCAGATAGGTGATTGGTCCCCACCCTGATCCGTTATGATCATGAATAGGTTTATCTTTTGGTGTCACGCGATAAGAACCAGATTGATATTTTTCATTTGGATTAAAAACGTTTTCCTGAACGGCTGCCGCAAGGGTAAAAATTTTCATCGTAGACCCTGGCTCGAATGATGTTTCAACCGCTTCATTATGCCAGCTTTTATCAATTCCTTCTTTTGTTTTTGGATGGAACGATGGCCGCTGCCCCATCGCTAAAATTTCTCCTGTTTTTGGGTCAGCAACAATGGCAATAATCTTTTTAGGGTTATAGTCCTTTGCCACTTTATCCATCGCATCTTCTAAAAAGGTTTGAATTTTCTTATCGATTGTTAAATAAACATCATTTCCATTTTGAGCAGGAGTAATATTTTCTTTTCCATCTGGAAGTATATAGCCCCACAAATCACTTGCATAATTGATTTTGCCATTTTTCCCCGTTAACTCATCATTCAGCGTTTTTTCGATTCCCATTTTTCCAACTGATTTATTGGTATCATCTTTGTCTACATAACCAACTAAATGGGAAGCAAAAATTCCATTTGGATAAAAACGTTTCGAATCACGGGTAAACGTAATTCCTGGGAGATGAAGTGCTTCAATATTTGTCTTAGTTTGATTGCTTATATCTCTTCCTGCTTTACTAAATTCTACTTGAAACTGTCCTTTTTTGGTTAATCTTCGATAAATCTCTGATTCATCCATGTTTATATACTTAGCGAGTTCCGTCGCAGTTTTTCTTGGGTTAACAACATGATTCGGCTTTTTAGGATTCGTCGTCATTTTCTTATCAAGGATGGCAATTAAATTATAGGAAGTCGTATCTTCTGCAACCACCTCTCCGTTTCGGTCCAGGATTTCTCCCCTTGAAGCTTGAATAATTCCTTCCCTGCTATACTTTTGCTGTGCTTTAGCAGCAAGAGGTTGTCCACCAACCTCTCCTGTAATTTGAATGGAGAAATACCTGAACAGTAGAACAAAAAAGAGCAGGCCGAATATTACAAACAATATCGCTGCTCCTACATTCATATATGGCTGTTTCTTGTTCATCTCTCCTGCACAACCTTGACGTTATTTTCATTAAACACTAGACCCATTTTTTCAGCTTTTGCCTTAATCCGTTCATACGTGCTCATTTCACTTACCTGAACCTTCAAATCATTGTTTACCTTCTGTATTTCATTTACCCGTCCTTCGACCGTTTGAATATCCCTGTTAACATTGTAAATTTTTGCTTGATTGGAAATGAGGTGGACAGAACCAAAACAAACCAAACCAGCAAATGCAATACCAATAATTTTTTCCCCTGGAGTGAGCCAGGATGTTTTAATTTTTAATTGACTCTGTTTTTTAACTGTTTGTTCAACCTGCTGCTGTCTTTCTATATTCCTGGCAAGATTACTCATTCTTTCCCCTCCAGATATTTTATCTAATCAGAATTTATATCTTTGAACTTCTTAAAAAATTTGCACCATAAGATTAAGCTTCGAAACGATAGCTTTTTCGAGGATCACCGCTCAAAGAAAGCTTCCGCTTTTCTAATCTATAGTTTTTCGGCAATACGCAGTTTAGCAGACCGCGCACGATTATTTATTTCTAACTCTTCATCTGATGGAAGAATTGGTTTTCGTGATATTAGTTTTAAAATCGGTTTATATTCATCAGGAATGATTGGTAAACCTGGAGGTAAATTAGGAGTTTCACTCGCCTTTTTAAAGGCGGCCTTACAAATCCTGTCCTCTAAAGAATGGAAGGTGATGACACTGATTCTCCCCTCGGTGTTTAACAAATCAATTGCTTGATTTAACGACTGTTCAAATACTGCTAATTCATCGTTAACAGCAATTCTTACAGCTTGAAAAATACGCTTGGCAGGATGTCCGCCTTTTCTTCTAGCAGGTGCCGGGATGGCATCTTTAATTATTTCAACTAGTTCCGCTGTTGTTTGAATAGGTTTAGTAGCTCTTGCCGCTTCAATTTTTCGAGCAATTTGTTTGGAGAATTTCTCCTCTCCATAGCGAAAAAATATGCGAACCAAGTCTTCAAATGACCAATGATTAATAACATCATAAGCAGATATATCTGCTTCATTGTCCATCCTCATATCTAATGGGGCGTCATGATGGTAGCTAAAGCCTCGCTCTGGTGTATCCAATTGCGGCGATGACACTCCAAGGTCATAAAGAACTCCATCTACTTTATTTATCCCATGACTGGCAAGTTCTTCTTGTAAATATAAGAAATTGCTTCTAATAATGGTTAGCCGATTTCCATATTCGGATAATTTCTCTTTTGCATGGTCTATTGCTGTTTCGTCCTGGTCAAAGGCAAATAGTCTTCCGCCCTCACCGAGCTTTGATAGGATGAGCGCACTATGTCCTGCCCCTCCTAAAGTACAATCAACATAAATACCATCTGATTTAATATTTAATCCGTCAACAGCTTCTTTTAATAATACAGTTGTATGTTCAAACATTTACGTACCTTCCTTTTCCAATCGAACGATATAATGTGAAAGCGCAAGTGCCTTGTCCAAGTGCTGGAGCTAGACAAATGAAAAAATATATTAATATAACTTTCCCATTATATATCAAAGCCAATCATATTTTCTGCAATATCGGTAAAAGATTCTTCAGACTGTGTAAAATAGTCTTCCCAAATCTGTTTACTCCAAATTTCTATTCGATTGGAAACACCCAGAATGACACATTCTTTTTCCAACTTAGCATATTGCAAAAGTGGTGCCGGGATATTAATTCTTCCTTGTTTATCAAATTCACTCTCGGTTGCTCCTGAAAAGAAGAACCTAGTAAAAGCACGGGCATCTTTTTTTGTCAGCGGTAAGCTTTTTAACTTATCCTCGATAAGCCCCCACTCTGATACTGGGTAACCAAATAAACATTGATCCAATCCACGTGTGATGATAAACATATCGCCAAGTTCATCACGGAATTTTGAGGGCACAATTAAGCGGCCTTTAATATCAATGCTGTGATGGTATTCACCCATAAACATACCGATAACCCCCACTTTCTATTAAAAATGTACCACATTCCCCCACTTTCCACCACCTATTTTTTAACTATTCGCCTTAAATTCTTTAAAATCCTTTTTTTGGGCCCTTGTTTTTTGATAAAAACTAGCATGAATTTTAACTCCAAACCCTTGTATGGTGATGAAATTGATAGGAGTAGTACACCAACGTAATTAAGGCGATGTGAGCAGAACAGAGACTTTTCTAATTCAAAGTAAAAGATAAAAATATCTCACCAGGCTAGAAAGGTTGTTTCATTTTTGCGGCGCACCGCCCCTTTGCCAAAAAAAAAAGAAAAACTCCACATTTATTGTGAAGTTTTTCTATATCGCAATCACCTTATGACGGCCATCGAATTCAAAAGAACCAGCCATTAGGTCATTAATAAAGGTGAGACCATATTGATTTAAGTAGTAAAAGATATTCCATACTCTTTCTTGTGGAAAGCCATCAGGTCTTAGAGCGAGATCGACACGAGCAAATTTTCTTAATAGGATATCGTGTTTCAGCTTAACGGCACCTTCGAGCTTACCTTCCATGAAGCTGATTTCCTTTAGTAGATAATTTTCATTCTTCTTTAACATTGGCAGCAAAGCATGATTTAGTTCCTCTGTTTTTGCTTGAATCAGCTGATACTGCTTTACTAACTGTTCTCTTGTGTTCGAAAATAATTCTTCTAATTCTTTATCTTTAATTGTTTCCAGAAATTCCTGTCTTTCCTTTTCCGTTCCTTTGCTTAAAACAGCTGCTAACTTCAAATTTAATTCCGAAAAATCCTTTTCAACAGAACGGTCTAGGAAGGTGATGTTCAACCGTGGGACAATTGGCGGCATACTTATGTTAAAATGCTCAAAAACAAGTTTCAGTTCTGCCCAGTAAGCAATTTCACCAGGACCAGCAATAAATGCGATGGTTGGGAAAAGCCATTCTTGCATTAACGGCCGCGTCACCACATTATTGCTTAGTTTCACTGGATTTTCAGCAACTAGCCCCACTAATTCTTCCATAGAAAATGAAATGACTCCACTTTTACCCACAAACCGATCGATTTCACGGTTATATTCAAGTAATATTCGCTCATTTCTTTTTTCATCATAATAAAACAGATTTGCCGCTTGCTCACTCGCTTCAATTGTGATGGGGAAACCCTTTTTACCAATTTGTTTTTGCTGTTCCAATAAAGAGAAAGTAATCGCTTCATGATGAACAATCTGCTTTGTTAAAAAATCTTTTTGTAACTGGCGGAAATCCCTGTTCCCAGAATCAACAATTAAAAGCCCAAAATCTTTAAATAATTCCATTATTATATTTGCAAAAAAATCTACGAAGGTCGATGATTTTTCTAGCTGTGCTTCTGCAAATGCTAATAAATCATTCGTGTGGTCCGTCTCACCGAAGTTCTCAATTAAGTTCTTCACCCACGAAAGGCAAATATCTTTGTTTAAATGAATATCTGAAACCATTTTCTTTTGGTGAACTTTTTCCGGATAGGTCCATTTGTCTACTTTTTCCTTAACCGGCACAAACACATGATTAACTTCTTGAAAGTCATGGTCTTCTCCCGCAATCCAAAATACAGGAATAACAGGAATCCCCAGCTGTCTTTCTTTTTGTTCTGCTAACTTAATAATCGAAATAACTTTATGTATCGAATAAAGCGGCCCAGTAAGAATTCCTGCTTGCTGCCCTCCAATCACTACGGCGCTATTATTTTGTTTTAGTTTATCTATGGACTTCTTAACAGCAACTGAAGATGGAAAACGCTCCATAAAACCCTCTATATGTGCGGCAACCTCCAAGCGGGGAAACGGTCTGCTGCCTAATTCATCTATTCTTTTCATATCTTCGTCCATATCATTAAAACGATAATGAAAAAATGGCTGAATATCAGCAGATTGTTCCAAATAATTTGAAGCAAACCGATTGGTTGCTGGTAAAGAGAGATTTAAAATCTCCATTCATGTACTTCCTTTCTGATTACCCTTATTCAATTCTTTTACGAGTATACCACTACTAAGGCCATTTAAAAAAAAATTTTGCTTAGGAGGAAAAGGTAAACGTTAAGGTACGATAAATTAACCCATAGAAGGTCAGACTGATATAGGTAAGAAAAAAAACAATAAAATTAAAGCGCCAAAACCCTTTCATTACCTTTTTCAAGACAATTTCCTCTTTTACCTTCCAATGGACAAGTACAAACATCATAGCAATCAAAATCATTATTAGTATGATTAACCAAAAAAGTGATTTTCCCCAGATCGTAACAATTAAAAAATGAACTGAAATGATGTATAAAATAGTTGTATAGTCTAGCGCTTTATACATAGATTTGCGCGTGTTTTTTGTCATTAATTTTATAAAAAAATACACCAAAATAGAACCGGTAAATGGCAGAGTAAAGAAAACAGTTAACACGGAGGAGAAAATGGTACTCACGATACCCGCCCCCTCTCCATTTCCTTTCCTTTAACCAAATAATAAAAGCTTTCTAGTTGAGGAGCTTTTTTTCCCTGCCTGTCAGCTTCAGCTAATAAGAATCCTAAAATAGCATCTATTTCAGTCAGTCGATTTGCTTCAATATCTTTTAGCATCGATGACCGATTTTCAGCCGTATTTTTACAAATATCAATAATTTGCTTTAAGTGTTCCTCCTGGTTTTCTAAATTCAAAATGAAAGAGATTTCTTCAAAAACCTTTGTTAATACATGAAAAAAATAGTGATTGTTTACCAAATCTCCATTTTGCACATGAAGAATGGCAGTCAAGGGATTAATCGCCGCATTGACAATTAACTTATTTAATAACATTTCGTAATAGTCAGCTTGAACTAAAATCGGAAATTCCTTTGAAAATGGGGCGGAGAATTGTTGTAACAGGTCAGCATCGCCTTGAAAAACAGCTACATTCGTTTTTCCCTCTCCATTTTGGTTTACCTTATTGGCACTTTCCTTATACGCTCCATGTTCGATTGATCCAACGAAAATATTTTTCGCTCGTATTTTTTCAAGCATCGCTAAATGCCCCATGCCATTCTGTAAAAATAATAGATTTTCTGGAATGAAAGGTAAATGATTTATTTTTTCTAATATCGATTGAAGCTGGTATTGTTTAACTGCGACAATCGCTAAAGCTTCTGTTCCCTTCCACTCGGTAATTGGTAAGGCGTTAACTAATGATACCGTTTGTTCGGACCCTTTTTGCAGCAAAATCCCATATTTATTAATTTCAGAGGCTTGCTCCTTTGTTCTTGTGTAAATCATTACCTCGAAAGCGCTGCTAATGTATGACGCAAATAATAGTCCAATTGACCCAGCACCGATTATTCCAACCTTCATGGTAATCCCTCATTTTAGTCATCTATACCCATTATTTTATCAGATGCCTTTAACAGTTTGTAAGTAAGATTCAAGAAAAAAATAGACCCTTTTCGATTAAACCTTGAAAAGGGTTGTGTTTTTTAGACTGGGTAAACAGGATGTTTTCGGACACTAAAAGTTAATTCTTTCGTTTCATAATAAGTGAAGCGTTGTATGAGCACATTCCTTAATTCAGAAGGTGCGACAATTTCGTCGACAATCAGTTCTGAAGCGAGTTTGTAAATGTCGATATGCTCTTTATATTCTTTATGTTTTGCCTGAACAAAAGCGATTCTTTCTTTCGGGTCCTCAATTTCATTAATCTTATTAGAGTATACAGCATTAACAGCTGCTTCTGGGCCCATTACCGCGATTTGCGTTGTTGGCAATGCGATACAGCAATCAGGTTCGAAAGCCGGACCTGCCATTGCATAAAGGCCAGCACCGTAAGCTTTTCGAACAATGACTGAGATTTTCGGAACAGTTGCAGAGCTCATCGCCGCAATCAACTTTGCCCCATGACGGATAATTCCTGCACGTTCTACCTTTGTTCCAATCATGAAACCAGGGACATCTGCAAGGAATAAAAGCGGAATATGATAAGCATCGCAAAGCTGGATAAATTTCGCTGCTTTATCAGCGGAATCGACAAACAGGACACCACCTTTTACCTTCGGCTGATTGGCAATAATTCCAACAGATCTCCCATCGATTCTAGCTAATCCGGTAATGATTTCCGGTGCAAATAAATTTTTTATTTCATAAAAACTATCATTATCAACCAGTCGATCAATACATTCAAACATGTCAAACGGAGCATTTTGGTTTTCCGGAATAATCACTTCTAATTCGCGACCTTCTTTTGCTGCCACGCCATCTACCATTTTGGGATATTCTTTAAAGCTGGCCGGAAAATAACTGATGTATTTTTTTGCTGATTCAATCGCTTCTTCCTCACTGTAGGCAAGTACATCACCGCAGCCACTGATAGAACAGTGCATCCGAGCTCCACCCATTTCCTCGAGTGTTACCTTTTCCCCGATGACCTTTTCAGCCATGCGAGGCGACCCCAAATACATCGAAGCATTTTGATCAACCATAATGACGATATCGCAAAATGCTGGGATATACGCCCCGCCCGCCGCTGAAGGTCCAAACAAAATACATACCTGAGGAATCATTCCCGAGAGTTTTACCTGATTATAAAAGATTTTCCCAGCACCACGACGGTTTGGAAACATCTCTAATTGATCGGTAATTCTTGCCCCAGCTGAATCGACAAGATAGAATAATGGAACCTTCAATTTTTCAGCAGTTTCTTGAATGCGGATAATTTTTTCAACTGTTCGTGCTCCCCATGATCCCGCTTTAATTGTAGAATCATTGGCCATGACACAAACCGTTTGCCCACCAACTTTTCCAATGGCAGTAACGACTCCATCTGCTGGCAAATCACCCGCCTTAAAATTGGCGAATTTACCGTCTTCTTCGAATTTACCTCCATCAAACAATAAGGCTAGCCGGTCACGAACAAATAGTTTTTTCTGTTCTTTGGCCTTCTCGTGATATTTTGGATGACCACCAGCTTCGATTTTTTTTCGATTTTCATTTAACTGATTATTTAATGTATTAGTTGTTGCCATAATGCTCCCCCTCAAAATGCTATTCTATGACAATTAAAATATCTCCTTCATTAACGAAATCGCCAATATTAACCTTCACCTCAAGTACCACGCCTTCTGTAGTGCTTTCAATTGGTATTTCCATTTTCATTGATTCAAGCATTAAAACTTCTTGGCCTGGGTTTACTGTATTACCTGCTACTACAAAAATATTTAATACCGTTCCTGCCATAGTTGCTGTTATTTCTTTCATATCTATTCCTCTCCCTATTTTAATAATTTGGTTAGAAAGTTAGTTGTGTACGAGCCGTTTTGGAAGTCGTCGTTTGCAAGAATATTTAAGAATAATGGTGCATTTGTTTTAATACCTTCAATTTTCACGTTTGTAAAAAAGGTGTTTGCAGCTGATAATGCATCTTGTCTCGTTTCTCCATGGAAAATACACTTTGCGATCATGGGGTCATAAAATGGTGTTACTGTACAGCCTTCTTCATAGCCGGAGTCTATCCGAACAGCGTTTGTTTGATTCCACTCTAGAATGCTGATTTTTCCTGGCGATGGTAAGAAGCGAACAGGATCTTCGGCATAAAGTCGGAATTCCACCGCGTTTCCCGACGAGACAATGTCAGTTTGTTGTAAAGGTAAAGTCTGGCCTTTTGCCACGAGAATTTGCCATTTAACTAAATCAAGCCCCGTAATCATCTCGGTCACTGGATGCTCTACCTGCAGACGAGTATTCATTTCAAGAAAATAAAAATTTTCATTTTCATCGACTATGAATTCAATCGTTCCTGCATTAATATAGTCAACGGCGCGAGCGGCTTTAATAGCTGTTTCAAATATTTTTTGCCGAACTTCTTCCGAAAGGAACGGGGAGGGTGACTCCTCAACAACCTTTTGATGTCTTCTTTGAATCGAACAATCCCTTTCAAAGAGATGAACGATGTTCCCAGTTTGATCTCCAAACACTTGAACCTCGATATGTCGGCTATCGGCAATATATTTTTCAATAAATACCTCATCTGAACCAAAATAGGCTTTAGCTCGTGACCTTGTTTGCTCATAAGACTTAACGAGCGCTTGCTCATTTTCACACAGCACCATTCCGATTCCGCCGCCTCCGCCGCTTGCCTTTAGCATAACAGGGTAGCCGATTTCTTCAGCTAGATTACAAGCTTCTTCAATCGTCTTTAAACCGTTTCCGCTCCCTGGCACAAGAGGAACTCCAACTTTCTCCATCGTTTGACGCGATGCGATTTTATCCCCCATTAATTCAATTGTTTCAGGCTTTGGTCCAATAAAAATAATTCCATCCTTCATCGCTTGTTTAGCAAATGCGGCATTTTCTGATAAAAATCCATATCCGGGGTGGATGGCATCCACGTTTTCGCTTCTTGCAATTTCCAATATTTTTTCGGTCTGCAAATAGGATTTATTAACAGGTGGTGCACCCACACAAACCGCCTTAGTTGCCGCTTTCACAAACGGCATTTCCTTGTCAGCTTCGGAATAAATCGCAATCGTTTCAATTCCCATCTCCTGACAAGTTTTAATGATCCGTAGCGCAATTTCTCCCCGATTGGCAATTAAAATTTTTTGCACATTTTTTCCCCTTTCATACCCTTTTGTTCCACCAATAATATGTTTTCTACATCATTCCCTGAATTTCCTGCAAATTTTGAAAACGCTGTCAGAGTTTAGAGGAAGAATTTTTTTTGTTTTTGTTATATAATGATATTAATCCTTTTGAATAATGCAAAAATTATTCACTTCATGTTATTCAGAAACAAATAAATATATACAAGAATATGAGGTTATCATTTTAGGAGGTCGGACAATGGGAGTAAAAGTGGAAAAACTAAAAGTGAATTTTAAAACACTAGAGGAATTTAAAAAATTTAAAGAATATGGAATTCAAGAGCTATCCATGCTTGATGACCTTGGAGCAAAGATGGTTGAGGATGATAGTGACTCACCGTTTTACGGCATTTATTTCGGGGACAAACTAGTAGCCCGGATGAGTCTATATCAAATTGATGCTAAGTTTGATCGCTATTTTTATCCGCCGCAAGACTATTTAGAATTATGGAAGCTTGAAGTATTACCAGATTATCAAGATAAGGGCTACGGTAAACAGCTTGTTGAATTTGCAAAAACCTTTGGCCTGCCAATTAAGACAAACCCACGAGTAAAATCAAGCGGTTTTTGGGAAAAGATGGAGTTTGCTAATGTAGATTATGATATGGAACGTGATCGTGGTGAGAATCCCCTTGTCTGGTATCCTGAGGGTGTCGAGGCACAACAGCATTAACAAATTATAAATGCGGACAAAAATGTCCGCTATTTAGCTAATAGGAAAGAAAACCTTTATTAAGGTTATTCTTTCCTTTTTCGCATTAATTACAACTACGCCTCTGTCTTCGCCCTATAGCTCGCCAGTCGACGAGTTGTACTTTATTATTTCTCCACTCTTTCAAGATTACCGTTTTTGTCCATTTGAAACTTCACCTTCTGCTGCCGATCTTCATCCTGTAGGACGACCATTTTCCTAGCTCGCTCCATTATTTCAATTAAAGAACGGTAATCCTCCTCAATCGCTTTTAAATTTTTGGACAATCTTTCATTTTCTGCCGCCAAATAATAGGATTTCTTTTCCAACTCATTAATTTTTTCAAAAGATTTCTCCCTATCTTCTTCCAAACCAGAAGAGTCCTCTGCTCTTTTATAAAGTCCTTCTAAAAAATGAACGACTGCTGGAAATGTGATTGTACTGCCCTGCTCACAGCCAGGCTGCGACGTTACATTTTCAACTTTAGCAGGTTCCTGAACAGACTGTTCCTCAACAGGCATAGTTTGTTTTTTTATCTCTTTTCGTTGTTTTTTTGCCAACTCAATTCCTGATTTATATTGCTTTCTTACAAACGAATTCCAACGGAAACCGCAGGCTGCCGCAGTTCGCATTAACTGTTTGCCCACTTCTTCAAATGCCTGAAGCTGTGTCCCGCCTTCACGAATATGCCTTAGTACAACCTCTGCAAGCAACAAATCCTCGTCCTGGGACCAAGCATCTTGTCGAGTTGGTGACATCTGTACATCCCTCCTAGTTTTTTAATAATACATATGCATCTACTAGAAAAGATAGACTTAAACAAGAGTTGTCTTTTAATCTTTTTTCACAGTCTTTTCTTCATAAAAGATTTTACATAGTCATGATGTGCATCGCTTTCCCAAAGCAATGCACAATTTTTAACCTCTTCCTCTATTCTTTCACGGAGCTTATTTTCCTCCCACTTTCTTATCCATAATCTTTTATAAGATTGCAGCACACTTAAATCCTTTTCTAACATTTTTTCAAGATAAGCTTCACATACCTGTATAGCCTCTTTTTCGAAGAGGCCATCAATAAAGCCTGCTTCTTTTAATTCTTCTGCTGGATGCAACTCTGCTTCCATTAGAAGCTTCATTGCAATTGCTGTTGGGAGCTTTTCCGCAAGGATTGAACCGCCTCCCCAGCCTGTGGTTATTGCCTGCTTTCCTTGGACAAAGCCTGCTTTTATTCCTTTTCTTGCTAAGCGGAAATCACATGAGACTGCAAGTTCGCATCCTCCCCCAATGACTGTCCCGTTTATGAGGGCAACGGTCGGAATCGGTAAGGTAAGCAGCGAATAAAGAATAGCAGCCATCCACGAAAGCATAGAGTAGGCTTCCTCTCTAGTGTGAAGGAGGTGGAAAACGGATAAATCTCCACCGGAGCAAAAGGCATGGTCTTCTTCTCCAGTAATAATGAGTGCTCTAATATCAGATTCAGAAGCCCTGTTTATTGCCTCTTCTAAGCCCTTCATCACTTCATAATTAATTGCATTTCTTTTTTCACTTCTTGTAATCGTAAATAATAAATAACCCTTCTCTCGTTTTTCGATGGTGTATGCTGACATTTTTTCTCTTCCTTTCTTTACAATATTTTTTCAACGTTTCAGTTGACTAATGGTTCGCTAGTATGTATATTTTTTGCAAATTTTTTTTTCTAGAAACGACAAAAGCACAAGGGCCTAAGCTCCTTGTGCTTTCTATCCTAATGGAAATTAGTCGTTTACAACGTCTTTTCCTTTGTATGTTCCGCAAGCTTTACATACGCGGTGAGCAAGTTTCATTTCACCACAGTTTGGGCAACTTACCATACCAGGTACGTTTAATTTAAAATGAGTACGACGCTTTCTTTTTGCAGTTTTAGAAGTTCTTCTAAAAGGTACAGCCATTCTTCCCACCTCCTTAAAGAGTATTAAGAAAGTAATGAAGGCCAGGAATGCTGGATCTTCACTTTGCTTCTTAGTTTTTGCCGATTATGATTCGGAAGAAGAATTGTTTTCGTCAAAAAACTTTGCAAGTCCTGCTAGTCTCGGATCAATTTTTTTCACTTGATCTTCTTCTTGAACAACTTCCCAATCCTTACCGGATTGTGGAGCAGCCCCTTCAGACTCGATATCTTCGCAAAACACTTGCATTGGAACCTCAAGTAATAGAATTTCTCGAATGATTGGCATTACATCAATCACATCGCCCTTTACTTGATATACTTCCTCTTCAGTTTCATAAACTGAACCTTGTAAGAGGAAAGTTTCAGTTGTTTCGACATTAATTGGAAGTTTAACATCCACTAAAGTTCGAGAACAAGGAAGGATTAAATGACCTTCGATTTTTAAATGGAATGTCACTTTCGTTGAATCAATATCTCCACGACCCATAATGTGAATTGGAGATACTTCCCGAATGGATGGATCCACTTCTATAATCTCATCAACCCGAATTGTTTCATCAATCAAAAAATCCTTGTTTCGATATTTTTGTAATTGACTTAATGTCCATTTCAATTGAATCACCCCAAGGCAACAAAGGTAATTATAGCCTTCGATAATATTTTTGTCAATGTTTTTTCTTTACACCTCGTCAGGTGATTTTTTTAGAAAGGCAATTCGAACAAACCGTATACCTATACTAGTTTATCCAGAACTACTTTTATCAAACATCTTCAATATCATATCACATAAATGGATTGGTTTCTTTAAAATTTTGCTATAATGATAATAGTTTTTAACTGAGGAGAGAGAAAATGAAAGCTGTTGGCTTAATTGTCGAATACAACCCTTTTCACAATGGACATGCTTACCATTTAAAGGCTTCAAAGGAAGCTTCAGAGGCAGATGTTGTCATTGCGGTCATGAGCGGGAATTTTTTGCAGAGAGGAGAACCTGCTCTTGTTTCGAAATGGTATCGGACTAAGATGGCATTATTAAATGGAGCCGATATCGTTTTTGAACTTCCCTACCGCTTTGCTACTCAGAAGGCTGAAACGTTTGCAAATGGAGCCGTGTCAATTTTAGATGCAGCCCTTTGTGAAACTTTATGCTTCGGAAGTGAGAGCGGTGATATTTCTGCTTTTTTTCAAACCATCGATTACCTAGAACAGCAGCAAAGTTCATTCGATGAAAATATCAAACGATTCATCGGTACTGGTGTAAGTTACCCAAAAGCGTTAGCACTCTCTTTTCAACAATTATCAGATTCAGAAAATTTTTTGGATCTAGCAAAGCCAAATAATATTCTTGGATTTCAATACATTAAAGCCCTAAAACAGCAAAAGAGCAAAGTCAGACCGATAACGGTGCCACGAAAAAATGCTGACTATCACGATGAGCATTTTTCCTCCGAAACGATTGCCAGTGCGACGAGTATCCGAAAAGCCATTTTCTCAGGCGAAGATGGCAACACAGAAATAGACCAATATGTACCTGAGTCAACCAAACAATTATTAAAAAAATATTTACACCATTATCATGTATTTCATCAATGGGAAAATTATTGGGGCTACCTTCAATTCCGGCTAATCCATTCCAGTCCTGAAGAGCTAAGGGAAATTTACGAAGTGGAAGAAGGTCTTGAGTATAGATTACAAGCTGCAGCACTAGAGTCCAATAACTTTCATGAATTTATGCAAAAAATAAAAACGAAACGTTATACATGGACAAGACTTCAACGATTATGCGTTCATATTTTGACGAATACTAAAAAGGCTGAAATGGCTGGAAATCTAGAAAAAGCCTCATATTTAAGACTTTTAGGAATGACAACAAGAGGAAAAAACTACTTAAATCAGATAAAAAAGGATATCAACCTTCCCCTCATTTCTAAACTATCTTCCTTTAAGGGAAAAGAAATATTACTTGATGTTAAAGCGGCACGTGTATATTCCCTTGGTGTTCCTAATCATTTAAAAAATGAAATGATCAAGCAGGAATTTCAACAACCACCAATCTTTATTAAATAAAAAAGATGATGCCGTAATCTGGCACCATCTTTTTTATTTTTTCGGCAGCTTTTCTAAATAATTAACAGCGTCATCAAAGGTATCAATAGGAATAATTTTCATTTTTGTTTTTATGTCTCGAGCGGTTTTTACTGCGGCCCGGTAGTTAGAATTTTTGACACCTTTTTCATTAGGAGCTAAAAAGATTTCAGCACCTGCTTTGTCGGCAGCGACAATTTTTTGTTCAATTCCACCGATAGGTCCTACCGTACCATCAACTTCAATTGTACCTGTTCCAGCAATTTGGTAACCTTTTGTTAAATCTTCTTTCGTTAACTGGTTATAGATTTCCAAAGTAAACATAAGGCCTGCAGATGGTCCGCCGATTTCATCAGTCTTCACCTTAACTTTTGGATTAACAATAATTTCTTTGTCGTCCACTAGTGAAATCCCGATTCCAACTCTTTTAGGATCCTCTTTAAATGGCTGAAGACTTAAGGTCTCTGTTTTGGTAACATTTTTTCTTATATAAGTGAATGTGACCTGTTCACCAGCTGTTTTTCTGCTAAGATAATCAATAAATTTTTCCGAGGAAGGGAATTGGTGCCCATCCACTTTAAAAATTCGATCTCCAGCCTGAAGTTTCCCTTCCGCTGGCATTCCTGGAACTACCTGTACCACATAAATCCCTTTATATTTGTACTGAACTGGCAACCCTGCTTTCCGATAGGCAACATCGATCGCATTAAGTTTTGATCCAGCCATTAGGTGAAGCTGTCTTGCATTATACTCTTCCTGAGTTTCTTTTTTATATAAGATCCTTTCCAATGGATAAAGTTCTTCATATTTACTCAGCTTCGCCTCTAGATAGGAGTAAATATTTGCTCTCCCCATTCTAACCGTTGTAAGCATAAAATTCCCTTCATCTTTATAGCCGTCTTCAACCGATATTATTGGTCCAAGTTCTTTTGCCATTCCCGGTTTTGAAACATAATAAGGCAGTGTATAATACATTGCCCCAATAAAAAGAACGGCAATCAAAAGTACGGAGCCTAGGTATATTTTTTTTCGCATTGCTAAAGTTACCCCTTCCACTGTTCAATAACGGTTTCTATTTCCTTTAGATGTTTTTTTGTTTCTTCCAAACCAATGTTGATAATTTCTTCAATATTTGTGAAGGCTCGGGAACTATAATTTTCAACTGGTGGACGTATCATAACGTCAGCAGTCATCTCCCTACTGTTGATTATTTCCGTTTGCATAATGTCAATGCTTTGCATGATGACATCGTAAATAGAGGTAATTTCGGCGTTACGTTTCACCATTGATACATCTACTGCGATAACCATATCAGCGCCCATTTCTTTGGCAACAGATACAGGAACTCGGGAGGTTACACCACCATCTACAAACATTCTTCCCTTATATTTTTCCGGCACAAAAATCCCAGGGATAGAAATGCTTGCTCTAACTGCTTCAGCGACTGGCCCCTTTTTGAAGACAACTTTTTCCCCTGTCAATAAATCGGTTGCAACAATACCGATTGGTATGGATAATTCCTCAATGTTTTTCCCATGAGTAAAGACCTTAATAAATTCCTTTACTTTTTTCCCAGAGATTAAACCCATTTTCGGAACAGTAAAATCCAAAAAGTACTTTCTTTTAAAGGCGGTTGATAATTTATATAACCGTTCTAAGTCAATACCTGCCCCGTAAAAACTAGCTACAAGTGCCCCCATGCTACTGCCGGCAATCAAATGAATAGGAATTCCGGCGTCTTTTAATGCCATGATGACACCTAAATGAGCAAACCCACGTGCACCGCCTGACCCAAGCGCCAAGCCTATTTTCGGGTGCCCCATAATTGTACCTCCTATTTAAACCTGATAGAATTTTTCACTTTTAAAAAGAGAAATCTTGTTCAATCATATGGTCTAAATTGACGTTCTATGAGTATATTTGTTTTATATGGGACAAGTAGAAAAGCAGAAGCATCTTACCCAAGCGATATAGGAATTTAAGTCGATAGAAAAGTGAAATGCTGACAGAGACTTAGTCGTCCATAATGGATAAAGAAAGCGGTGGCTTTCTTTATCCCAGCCCCTATACGCTGTGAATAGACAAGGCGTTTTGAAAATTCTCGAAAGAATATTTTCTATTTTAACACTCAACTATTTGATTTGCACAGTTTGAACTAGACGATCCTCTTGGAAGGAGGCCTCCTTTATTGTTTCGGTCAAAACTAAAAACAATCTTCTTATCGATATCCATCACTATTTTAGCAGCTTCACTCATTTCTTACCCACAAGAGTCATTTGATGCTTCTATCCGAGGATTAAATATGTGGTGGGAAATTGTCTTTCCCTCCTTATTACCTTTTTTTATTGTCTCTGAAATGTTAATTGGTTTTGGGGTTGTCCAATTTATCGGTGTGTTATTGGAGCCATTAATGAGGCCCCTTTTTAAGGTGCCTGGTGTGGGGGGGTTTGTTTGGGCAATGGGAATGGCCTCTGGGTTCCCTGCTGGGGCAAAGTTCACAGCAAGATTACGCCAAGAGGGACATTTGACACAAATTGAGGCAGAAAGGCTCGTTTCATTTACCAATTCCTCGAATCCCTTGTTTATCTTCGGAGCCGTTTCAGTAGGCTTTTTCTATAATGCTCATTTAGGGGTTATCCTTGCCCTAGCCCATTATTTAGGAAATATTTGTGTTGGGATATTCATGCGCTTCTACGGAAATGAATCACCTGAAAAAAGGACTGAGGAAAGAAAAAAATTCAAAATTAGATCTGCCATTTCGACTCTTCATCAAACAAGACTAAAAGACAATCGCCCCATCGGTAAGCTTCTTGGTGATGCTGTCAATTCATCGATTCAAACCCTATTAATGGTTGGTGGATTCATTATTTTATTCTCAGTGATTAACAAATTACTTTACCATTTACATATAACAGCGACTCTTGGAAAAACAGTTGAGGTGCTACTATCCTCAGTATCATTCCCGGAAATGTTGAGCATCCCGTTTATTTCAGGTTTATTTGAAATCACATTGGGAAGCCAACTAACAAGTCAGGTTCTGGATGCTACGCTCTTACAAAAAGCAATGATTACAAGTTTTATCCTCGCTTTTAGTGGTTTTAGTGTCCAGGCACAAGTTGCCAGTATCCTTGCGCAAACAGATATTAGATTTAAGCCCTTTTTTATTGCAAGAATTTTTCACGGTATGTTTGCAAGCTTGTTTGCACTACTTCTCTGGAAACCTGTGTATTTAGGTTTTCAAAGTAAAGAACAGCCTTCCAATGCCCTCCCTGTTGGTTTTTTTGAAGAGGGGTCATGGGCGAATCATATTTACTATAAAATGATTGAGACTGGACCGATCATTACCATTTTTTCACTCCTTGTGTATGTAGTTATTTTGTTTTACAGATTAAAAAAGAGCTAAGCATTTGCTTAGCTCTCAGACTGTCGACAAATTCGAAGAATTTCGGGTTTAGCGACAGTCTTTTTTGTTTTGCTACATTAAACTTGGCTGTTAATTTCCGTTCCAGGCGCATAAAGCGCCGAGGAGGCTCCCGGACCTCCCCGCGGAAAGCGAGTGGCCCGGAGCGGAAATCAACAGGCCAGCTAGTAGGGCCAATCCATTAATAAAAAATTATCTATCCGTTAAACTTTTTTTTCAATTCTTTTTCCACAATTGGTGGGACAAGTGTTGATATATTCCCATTGTATTTAGCTACTTCTTTAACAATGCTGGAACTTAAGAATGAATACTGGTTGTTAGTCATAATGAAAAAAGTTTCAATATCCTCATTTAGAACACGGTTCATCGAGGTAATTTGCATTTCGTATTCAAAGTCAGAGACGGCCCTTAAGCCACGTATTATCGCACTCGCATTAACAGCTTTAGCATAATCAACAAGTAAACCTGAATGCTCATCTACCTTTACATTTGTAAGATCTTTTGTTACTTCTTTAATAAGGTTGATTCGCTCTTCAACGCTAAATAACGGATTTTTTGAGGAATTGTTCATTACACTCACATAGACCATATCAAATACCTTTGCACCTCTTCGGATGATATCTAAATGGCCATATGTTATTGGATCAAAGCTCCCAGGACAAACGGCTATTCTAGCCACATTTACTCCCCCCTTAATTTTCAGCTGTTTCTCGAATAAATCGTCACAGCAATGATTCCATACTTTTCGTGTTTCGTTTGCGTAAACCGCCCCGCAATTTGCGGTAATATCACGTCAAAACTATGTTCACAAACAACTATTCCATCCGTTTTCACTAATTCTGCCTGATCCATCTTTTCCATTAAACTGACAAGTTTTTCATTTTTATAGGGAGGGTCCAAAAATATGTAATCGAAGGATATTCCCCTTTTAATAAGAGCCTTAAGTGCTCTATCTGCATCATTACGATAAACCTCAGTTTTCTTCTCAAACTTACAGGCATTAATATTTTCGTGGATCACTTGAATAGCTTTTGGATCACGGTCAACAAAAATTACCTGATCCAATCCACGGCTTAGTGCTTCCAAACCTAATCCACCACTTCCGGCAAAAAGATCTAAACCGATCCCACCGTCAAAATAGGGTCCAATCATATTGAATAAGGCTTCTTTGACCTTATCCGTTGTCGGACGGGTTGAATTTCCCGGAACTGCCTTAAGGGGTCTTCCCTTACAAATACCTGATACTACTCTCACTTACATATCACCACATTTTTTTTAAAATCCATTTTCTTTATACATCCTATCATAATTTGCAAAAAGTAGACAAATCAGTTGAGTCATTTCTCATTCATCAATTCCTTTTTACAAATTGTAACAAATTTATTAAAAGTACGTATAAGGTCTAGGGTTGTGGAAATAATGTAATTAACAACATCAATTCGAGGATGTTGTTGCCAACCGCGGAGAAGACTTACGTTTCCCCATAAGTTCTTCCTCCGGTTTCTCCTCTCCCTTTGCCTTCTATCCTTTATGAGGATGTGGAAGGACCCTGCAGAATTTCTGCAGGGTTTTTTTTTATTTAAAATACTGCAAATAAGTGATAAAGTATGGTTGAATTTAAAAAAAGGGGAGTTTTCATTGATCCAGCGCTTTATTGAATTAGGAGAAGGTTATTCAGATTTGTATGAGTTATTAGAGCTTGCAAAGGAAAATCAACACCGTTTGCAGCATATGATGGCCTTACACACCCAAATTGAAAAAAAAGAAGTAACCTCATTAGTTGTTGTTTTAAAGCCAACAGACCCAGGAAAGTTTCAAGCACTTTATGTATGTCGGGAGGGAATTCCGAACCCAAATTATTTACCAAACAAAAGGTTTGACCTATTCGCCCAAACAGCCGAAGAAATTGGAAAAAAAGTTCATGAGCTATCTGTAAAACCATCGACAATTTTTCATGAAAAAGAACTATTCTATCAACATTTGATCGGCATCTTGAGGCTTAATCATTATCTAGTTCCATTACAGTAAAAAGCGGGACTACGAAGTCCCGCTTTTTAAATGCCCATTTTATAATCATATTCCTTCGCTTTATCTGGTGCTGAATTCTCATATTCCATTCTTAAGAATGGTTTATATGAAGGTTCTACTTTTTTAACAAAGGAAAAGGAATTTAACTTTTCCATGATTCTTTCCACTTCCTCTTGATTACAATACAAGACGACATATTTCAGCTTTTTCGAAACATAATGAACGTTTCCGAAACGCCTTAGCATTTTAGCTTGTTTTAAAGAATAAAGCCAAACAACTAATCCTTGTCTCTGAACAAACATAATTTTTTCCCCTTCAGCTAAACCATCATTTTAGATAAGTCTAGCATATTAAAACATTCCTTTTCAATTTAAACTTTTCTGCGTTCCGACATCAAATAAGATAACAACTGCTATAACAAAAAAATCAGCTTGCAATAAGCTGATTTTTTATCTTCATCCACAGCTACAACTTCCCCCGCCGCCACAACCGCTGCCGTGACCAGCATCAAAAAATGGGTTCCCCGTAGGTACTTTTATATGTTTGGAAACTGCTCCACCCAACATCATGCTGATTTCATCTAAAAGGCTTTGCAAATCATTTTCTGCCAATTTGAACTCTGCAACTCGTGGATCTAGATCCATTTCTCGTTTATATTCACGGACTTCAGACATGACCCTTTTATAATCAGGATGGTATTTCCCAAACCTTTGGACCTCTTCGTAAAGATCTTTTAGGCTGACAAAACGATTAATTTTTCGCTGTGTCTCCTTGTTATTTTGCATTTTATATAAACAAATTTGGTATTGTTCGGCTATATCGGATTCGAGGACCATCTTAGCTAATCTTTCCGCATCCTCCAGTAATTCAATACTTTCTAACGTAGCTAGCACTTACGCCCACCTCCATGAACATTTTACCATGAATATAGGGTGAAAGCGAAAATTTACTTTTATTTAGGGATATTTACCATAAATTCTTTTGCTAATCCATACGACTCATTATTTAACTTTACAACTTCAAGCTTCAATTTATGGCTTCCAGCTGGAAGACCTTTAATAATAAATGCTGCAGAATCGACCTCGAAATTTCTCTTTCCATCAACCCAAACCACCAATTTCCCAACTTTTTGTTTGGTACGATCTGTTTCGCGGAAGCTAATCCCAGTTACAATACATTCCACCAAAACCTGCTTATCATTTATTTTGTGATGTACATATAAAGTAGGAATTTCTTTTAAATTCTGATTATAAACTGGGATAGTTTCTGTTTGTATTTTCCTTTGTTGTTTAACCAGCACTATTTTCGATTTTGTTTCAGGATTGGACACATCCTTCAGGCATCCTGTTGCAATTCCTATCATTAAAAATATAAAAGCTGTAATTGTAATTATCCTCTTCAACTCACTCACTCCTTTGTCTGTATTGTTCGCCTCCTTTTTCTTCTTTAGTCTTTTTCAATTGTGGACAACAAGAAAAGCGCAAGGCGCCCGTCTATCGGCGTATGGACTGGAGCGCTTTGACTGAGCTAAAGGAAACACGGCGAGCGGAGCGAACCGATGTTGACTTATCGTAGGGAGAAGAGCGAAGTACACTAGCCGATGGCGCCTGGAGCTGGACATTTCTCAAAGTCCAATGTTATTAATTCTTATATTATAAAAAAATGCCACATCAATAACAATGTGGTCATTTGTTAGTTTTGACTTTTCATTGCCTGAAACATTTGATACATCATGTTGGCCATTTGAACACCACTAGAAAACTTTTCAACCTGGTCAGGAATCGTTTTTTTATAATAATGTAATGAAGCAATTTCTAGTGATTGGATATCATATGGATTTCTTGACAGCTTCCGATACCAGTGCGGCTGTTCCCGAACAAATTGCTTTAGGTCCTTCTGATTTTCTAAATACTCAAATACCTCTCTTCGCATAGGTTAATGTTCCCTTCGTTAGTCTTTTCTAAATAAAAATGGATTCTTAGGCCCTTCGATCGGTTTTACAGGTCCTGCAGTTGGATTACTTCCTTGAAATTGTGCGATAACACCTTGGATGGCTCCTAAAGCCTGACTTAGATTAGTAATATGGTTTTGCATTTGATTGGGATCCATTTTCTTAACCATCCCCATAATATTGGACATCCAATCTCCCTGGGACTCTTTGTTTTTTTCAGGTTCAGAATCCGATTCTGAACCTGATTCTGAATCCGGTTCTGAACCAATTGTTTCCCATCGCTTATCCTCTTCTCCTAATAAATACCAATCCTCGTATAATTCCTGCCAGGTCGACTTCCCTTTCCTTACTTCTTGAATAATTTTCGGATTATCTCTGACAAACTCTTTGAATTTTTGTACGGATGGGTGCAATTTTTTTTCTGTCATGTTTCTCACCTCTGCCCATATTCATCCCAATAATACAATATGATAAACAGTTAGAAATGTGATAACCACAAATCAAGTGAAAATATTTATAATTATGCCCTTAAATGGTAAGATGTCAAAAGAAAAAGAAATGAAAGAGGGAAACAGGATGGAAGATGAATTGCGTCAATTATTAGAATCATGTATCGAAAATGGGACAGATGATGACCTAAACGCCCTTAGCACTCTCATAAAAGGTGTCCAAAAGAAGATAACTTATAAGAGAAGCACTTTCATTGATGGGATTCTTCATATGGAAAGGACATTTGATAAAGATACTTGTGAAATTTCAATCCCCATTAATCCAATTATTAATAATAATCTAAATATCGTTCATGGCGGGATTACAGCGACAGTTCTCGACACAGCTATGGGTAGCTTAGCTAATTACCTGCTACCTGAAGGTTTTGGAGCTGTTACAAATCAGCTCAATATCCATTACATTGCTCCGGGAATAGGCGATTCACTACGGTGTAAAGCTGAAGTCGTTCATCAAGGAACTAAGACGCTGGTTATATCTGGAGAAGCCTTCCGCAGTGATGGAAAAAAAATCGCCTATGCAACAGGGACTTTTTTCATCATAAAGTGAAAACATCAATCAGTGGGGGCATTACTGCCCAATAATGCGGGATAAATAAATAATAAATGGAGGAGTCTGATCAAAGATGGTCACCGCCATTGTTATACCAATCATTGTTTTATACTTTTATTGGCTAACTAAAAAAGAAATGAAAGAGCATGACAAGAAATGGCTTGCTTGCGGGAATGTACAGCAAGAAGCCGTTTTAATAGGGGAAATAATAAGCCTTACTGAAGAGAAGCAGCGTTTTTATTATCACCGTTATATATTCGTACAAACCTTAAAACTTAAAACGGCGGCGAAATTAATCACTGCGAAAAAGGTAACTCCTATCACCCAAAATATGAAAATTGAGCCATTTAAGGTAGGAGAGGTCATTCGTTTGTATGGCAGCTGGGAGGGAACCAAATTTTTCTTTAATGGATATGTTGGAGAAAAGTCATGTTAGGAGTTTATAGAGATTGACAATTTGAAAAGAGGTGACAAACTGAGTGTCACCTCTTTTTACTGTTCAACTTTTTGAATAAAATTTTGTGTATAGTACTTTTGAAAAACACCAACACCTAGATGGGTAAAATCCTTATTTAATAAGGAGTCTCGGTGCCCCTTACTATTTAACCAGCCTTCGACTACAGCAGGTCCATCTGTATAATTTGCCGCGATATTTTCACCTGCAGCAACGTACGCGACTTTTGCTGTCTTTAATCGATTTGCAAGGTCGCCGAATTTCGTTGATGTGTGAGAAAACTCCTTATTTTCAAACATATCTTTACTATGCTCAAAGGCCGCTTCAGCAGTATTATCATCCCATTCCAATGGCTTTAGGTTATGCCTTATACGCAATACATTTGTGATATCAAAAATCTCCAGTGCTGAATCGTTTTCAATTTCTTTCCACATATCTTCGCTAGGTACAGGGGGTACTATTAACTCTCCCGTATAATCAAGTTCATAAGGTCTCTGCTTAATCAATGTTTCTGCGTTAAGGAAACGCACACTTGAAAGGTTTCCAGTAAACTTATCGATATAAAGCTGAACAAAAACATCACCTATATGAACCATAGGTCGAAGATTTAAATCTGTATCATTTAGTTCAAAACGGTAAGAGTTACCATTTACTTTCAAATTAATATTTGTATCAATAAATTGCGTATTAAAGATTTCCTCCACCGGTTGTCCGATTTCAAACGGAGCAATGTCGAGATTTTCGCCAGCAGCAAAAATCGTCACAACCTGCTTATTTTCAACACCTACCTGGAGATAATGGGAGTAGTCCAGATTATAAATATACCATTGGTAACCATACATTGATTCATCAATACGGTTTGGTGTACCGAGTTCTTTTTCTAGTGTTTTGACATCTTGACCAATTAATAAAGCCAATCCCTCTTTAGGTTTTTCTGTAACCGCCTTTTTATTTGGCTTATTATCAGGTACCTGCGGTAGTTGCTTCATTTCTGATGTATGATCTTCCTTAATCAAGACATTACTATCATTTTTATCATTAATACTTACATAAAAGCCAATTGTTAAGAAAACAACTGAAAGTATCAGAATTCTCATTAGCATACGCAGAGGCTAACATCCTCTCTATTACTTTTTCTATCATTATAACGGATAAAATTATTATATCACCTATAATATGATTAGTAATGTTTATTATCGAAAATGTCTGAAAAGTTAACAGTATATAAATAAAAACAGGTACATTTTGTACCTGTCTTAATGGACATTTCTATTTCCTATATAATAATTAATGTTGAATCCCGTTATAGTTTTGCTCAGAAATTTCTGTTAACGCTTCCTTTGCCTGGTCATCGGTTAATTCACTTATAGCAAAATCACCAAGTGAAACAATCCCAATTAACCTACTATCCTCAACTACAGGTAATCGGCGAATTTGGTGCTGAGCCATTAATTTTGCAGCTTCTTTACTTGTAGTATCAGGTGAAACCGTAATCATGTCATGACTCATGATTTCACCAACCTTTGATGATCCTGGATGCTTTTCAGCAACTCCCCTAATAACAATATCTCGGTCTGTTATCATTCCTAACAGTTTATCTTGGTCAACAATCGGGATGGCTCCAACATTTAATTCTTTCATCTTTAAAGCAACTTCAAACATATTATCTAATAATGTACAGCATTCAACCTCATCAGTCATTATATCACGAATTGTTTCCATCCTATCGCCCTCCAGGGAAGATTTTATCCAATAACACCTTAATAGCTTTTCCAATCGTTATTGTATTATTCGACAAATGAATTCATTGCAAGTTGAAACATTTTCAACTATTATTAAAATGAATTATACTTGCTGTAATACCGTTAAAGGAACATAGGGGTACTGGCATTGTTTTTAGGAGGGATTAATGATGAAATTTGAGAATACGGGTATTGAAAAATTAAAAGCTGAATTAAACCGTTTAGATGAGGTAATGCAGGCTCACGGATTAGTTCGGGCAGGTCAATGGGACTATGAGCGTGTTACATACGACCGCAAGTTTGAAATAAAGGACGAAGTATTTTACCTTCGTGTTCAAGGCTATGCAGTAGAAGGTGACGTGGATACATTTAAAGCAACGATTCAATTAATGACGCCGCTTTTAGGTAAGCATTATTATCCACATGGCGTCGAATATGGTGAAGGTGAAAACTTCCCCGCTTCCCTTGTGAATTCATGTAAAAAAATTCTTGAGGATGTTAAAGAAGAAGTTAGCAAGTTTGCTCTATAAACACAGAAAAGACGTATGAATTCCTTTTTTCATACGTCTTTTCTTATTTTCTTTCTAGAAAAAGTCATAAAATGATGACTTTATATTTGGAACCATTCTTTCGAGTTGGTCTATCTCTTGCTGCGTGCCTTTTAAGAAACCCATATCATAGAGCTCAATTGGTCTTTTATATCCAAAGATAATCGCTGAAAGGTCATTGATTGTTAACTGGATTCCCTTTTGTGGTGGATGAACACACTGACTGCCTATTTTTTCTCTAAAAGCCCTCACTTGACCATTTCCTCCGACAAGATAGCTCCCCTCATTCCAAGCCGCAAACGGATCCACTAGGTGAAGAAATAATGGCTCTGATTCCATATTAAATGGAAATCTTTTTAAGCACTTCTCAGCATCCACAATCCTTGCCATGAAATAGGGATATACTTCGGTCTTCAATTTTGGCTGTTGAAGGAAATAAGGAAACGGATCGTGATTAGACAGGTTAATGGTTACACTGTCCACCATGGAGTCGTGCTGACAAATGAAATTCCAAAGTCCGCCTCTTGCTTCATGATCAAGAACTGCCATCTCCTGAACTTCCATTTTTCTTTCTTTCACATTGTAGAGAATATAACCCCTTGCCTCGTGTGATACATTGTAATATACAGCAATGTGCGAATCATCATCATATACATGTTCATTCCACCAATTAGTATCACGTACAAGCATCCCTGAAAAGTTGTCACAATACTTACTATAGACATTTTCAATATGCTCCTGATGGCTTTCCTTTGAATACCTTTTTATTGAACCTGGCATATGACTTAGAAATTTAAGATTGCTTTTTTCAATTGTTATCTTTTTATTATCACTTAAAATTTCCCAGCCGAATTTCCGATAAAAAGCAAAATCGAATGGAGCAAGCAAGGAAACAATCTGCCCATCCTCATACATTTTTTTTAAAGACTCTATCATTAATGATTTAACATAACCACTTCGTCGGAATTCAGGATACGTAGCAACTCCAGCGATACCACCCATGCTCCACTCTTCACCATACATAAATACCCGAAGGGAAATAATATGTAATTTTGCAGCAAGCTGATCTTGTTCCCAGATACCTAGCACTTTATGATTTTTTAACTTTTTTTTTCTAGCTGTAATTTCATCCTCGGGAATCTTATATTGGAAGGCATACTCTGATAGCTTCATTGCTTCAGGATAATTTTCTTCAGTTAGAATTTTAATCTCCACGTTATTTCCTCCTCTATGAAAACTAATATGAAATAAATTTTTAATAAAAATAGGAAGATTCTGATAAATAGAGTTAAAATAAAAGCGCCTTATTAGGCACCCTTATCCTATAATCCTATAATCCTATAATCCTATAATCCTATAATCCTAGAATAGCTTTGATTACAGACGTTGTCTCTCCGCCTTTGTAGAAAACGTATAATAAAAGATAGACAGCCACTCCTGTAATCGCTGTAAAGAACCAAATGAAACTCGTTATAGGGCCAAGCTTGCGGTGTTTGGACAGATTATTTTTATAACCTGTTTGTAAAGAAACAATCCCGAATACCGCTCCAATCGTTGCTAATGTAATATGAAAAATTAAAAAGATGGTGTAATAGATTTTGATATCATCTGGACCACCGAATGAGGTATTCCCGATAAAAATTGTTCTAGAAGCATAAATGATGAAAAAGATAAGAGCGAAAATAGCCGCAAAAAACATCGTTTTTTTGTGGGCATCAATTTTTCTTTGTTTTATTTGCCACCAGCCAATAGCAACAGTTATAGCACTTAAAACAATAAATGATGTACTAATCGTTGGTAAAATCGGTATAGAGTTCATAAATATATCCTTTCTTTTATAGGGTCTATAATTATATTAGTGCAGTTGTCTACCTTTTTCAATTAATTCCTATTCTGTGGAAAAAGGCGGAGCCGTGTCAGCTTAACTAGCAAAGTAAAAATATTTTTTCACTTTGAATTGGATGAACTAAGCACTCATCACACGGCTAAATTTTGCTAGACTCCAATTCATTTCCATGAATGAGTTAGGAGTTGAACCTTATTTTAGTTTTTCTTCTAAAAAAACTCCCAAATGAATGGGAGTTTATTCTGCGGGCGTTGGGTTTAAAATAGGTTCCATTTCATTTTCTGACTCTTCTTGGTCTTTCCGATACCATTCAAAAAATACTTGAGCTAAAACAACGGCGTAAATGATTTCCTGAATAATTTTCATCACTACTCCACCCAGTCTTTGGTCATCAACCACTGGCATCGAACTAAATAGCTCCGGTCCACTTAGATTCAAATTGGAAAATGTCGATGTACCCACACACAAACTCATTACTTTACCCCAAACATTTGGGTCATAATAGGTTGCATACATTGGCGTATCAGAAAAAATAATCAGTGCACAAGCAGGTGTCAACAGCATTCCATTTGCAAATAAATAAGCTACTTTTTTTATCCCAGTCAATGGTCGATATTCAGGAAGCGGGCTAAGTAGTGACCACCACATAAAAACAGCTGCAGAAAATAAAAGAGCCGAGTACCCTCCATGGTAAAACCGATTTTGCATAACATGATCAAAAATAATCGGAATATGGTAGAAAGAAAATAAACCATTAAATAATAGGATCGCTACCACAGGCTTCGTAAAAAGATTAAATATGGTTTTAATTATCTTTAAATTAAGAATACTTCTCCACAGCCAGGCAGGAATCCCCATAATAAATAGTGGTGGAATTAATAATACTAAGACCACCATTGTAATTCCATGGATATAAAACATTAGATGCCCCATTAAATCCAGCGGTGACCCCTTTATGGCGTACAAAAGAACCATCGAAGTGAGAAAGTATGCAGCTTGTTTTAGGGATAGATTCTCACTTTCCCGAAACTTAGTCCTAAATTTTACGGTTATGAGAAAATAAGCTACTGTTACTGCTAGTATAAAAAATAAAAAATACGGGCTCCAAAGGGCTTCAAATCCAAAAATACTTAATGTAAGCACCTCAATATCACCTCGATAAATAATGAAAGAATTATACTTCTATTATACCCATCCTCAAAACTGTAAGCAAAGGAATGAGATGGATTAAGTTCAAAAAGAAAATCGGCTTTTAGCCGATTTTCTTTTACTATTACCACCAAACAATGGTAAGAAATGCCAATATCCCAGTTAATCCAACAAACAATCCCGAAAATAGGAATAGGGTTGGTGCCTCATGCCCCTTATGGCTCATATGCATAAAATAAAACAATTGGAAAATCACTTGAACGACAGCTAAAAGAAGTATAAACGGCATCGTAAACCATGCGGTAAAATCCTTCATCGCCACTGAGGCAAAAGCAACTAATGTTAAGAAAATCATTAACGAAAATGAAATAACTTGATATCTCATTTCTTCCGCATTTTTTCGGCGGCGATATTCAATGTCAACACTAGGGTTACCTGAATTTAATTGTTGATTTGTCATCAGCTTATCCCACCATTCCCATTAAATAAACTACTGTAAAGATGAACACCCACACCACGTCGATAAAGTGCCAGTAAAGACTTGCAACATAGAACTTTGGAGCATTGTAAAGATTTAAGCCACGTTTAGAGTTTCGGATCATTAAAGACAAGATCCAAGACAAACCAAAGGCAACGTGAGCACCGTGGAAACCAACTAATGTATAGAAGGCCGATCCAAACGCGCTACTTGTAAAGGTATGCTTATACACATGTACATAATGATTAAACTCATAAACTTCAAGCCCCAAGAACCCAGCTCCAAGTAAGACAGTCAGTCCAAGCCATAGCATCATTTTTTTGAATGCAAAATTTTTCATATGGTACATGGCGTAGACACTTGTTAATGAGCTTGTTAAGAGAAGCATTGTGGCAACAAATGTTAATGGTAACTCAAATAAATCCTTTGCTAAATGCTGGCTCGTATTTGGAACCTTATCTTTTAATGCAAGGTATGTGGCAAAGAGTGAGGCGAATAATACTGTCTCTCCCCCTAAGAATAACCAAAAACCTAAAAATTTATTTTTTGCCTCAAGGGTTGCTTTCTCAGGCGCTGCAGGCCATTTTTCATAGGTCATTTTTTCTTCAGCGTGCATTATGCCTTAACCCCCTTATCACTTTCATCAACTAAGTCTTCTTTATGAATATGGAAACCATGGTCATCTTTAACGGAACGTAAGAACATCGATCCAAATGTCACGAGTAATCCCAATATGATTACTGTCATTCCCCATGAATGATCTCGATGATACATGGCACCAAAAGCTGCAATAAATAAGCCCAATGAAATCATAAATGGTATGAACGATGAATTTGGCATATGAATATCACCAAGAGGTTCAGCAGGTGTCATACCCTTTTTGCCTGCCATCTTTTCTAGCCAGTAAGCATCTAAACCGCGCACAAGTGGCAGTTGCTTAAAGTTATAGAACGGCGGTGGTGACGGAATTGCCCACTCAAGAGTTCTTCCATCTCCCCATGGATCATTTCCAACCTTAACATTTTTCACAGATGTCATAATGATGTTATAGAGCAATACAAGAACACCAATTGACATAAAGGCGGCACCAACTGAACTTACTGCGTTCGCAGCATCAAACCCTTGCCCTGGCAGGTAAGTGAACACACGACGCGGCATTCCCCAAAGACCTAAGAAGTGCTGGATAAAGAATGTTAAATGGAAGCCAATAAAGAAGAACCAGAAAGTAATCTTTCCTAATGTTTCATTTAACATCGTACCGAACATTTTTGGCCACCAAAGATGCGTCGCTGCAAGAATTGCCAACACAACTCCACCAACAATTACATAGTGGAAGTGAGCAACGACAAAATACGTATCATGATATTGGTAATCCGCTGCCGCAGTGGCAACCATAACCCCAGTTACTCCTCCCATTACAAAGGATGGAATAAAACCAAAAGCATAATACATAGGAGTGGTGAACTTAACACTGCCGCCCCACATCGTAAATAGCCAGTTGAAAATCTTAATACCCGTTGGTACACCAATGGCCATTGTGGCAACAGCGAAAATAGCATTGGCAACGGGACCTAAACCATCTGTGAACATATGGTGAGCCCATACCATGAATCCTAAGAAACCGATTAACACGGTTGCAAATACCATGGATGAATAACCGAAAAGACGTTTTCTTGAAAACAATGAGAAAATTTCCGAAAAAATACCGAACGCTGGAAGAATCAGAATATAAACTTCCGGGTGTCCAAAAATCCAGAAAAGATGTTCCCAAATAATAGTATTACCACCCATTGCCACTTCAAAGAAATTCGCTCCAAACAAACGGTCAAACATCATTAATGTTAAACCAACTGTTAATGGTGGGAATGCAAATAATATCATCGCTGAAGCAACAAATGTTGACCATGTAAACAATGGCATTCTCATATACGTCATACCAGGTGCACGCATATTAATAATCGTAACCAGGAAGTTAATACCACCAATCAGTGTTCCAATCCCTGATATCTGTAAACCTAAAACATAAAAATCAACCCCGTGCCCCTTTGAATGGATAGCAAGTGATGCATAAGAGGTCCAACCGGCGTCAGGTGCACCGCCCAAAAACCATGAAAGGTTAAGGAATACACCACCAAAGAAAAATAACCAAAATCCTAGCGCATTGACAAACGGAAACGCAACGTCACGAGCGCCAATCTGAAGTGGCATGACCGCATTCATAAAGGCAAACAAGAGTGGCATAGCGGCTAAGAAAATCATGGTCGTTCCGTGCATAGTAATAATTTCATTAAACGCCCCAGCACTGACAAAATCATTATTTGGTATTGCAAGTTGGATACGGATAAATACCGCCTCAAGTCCACCAACTACGAAGAAAAATCCACCTGCAATAAGATATAGAATGGCAATTTTTTTATGGTCAACTGTTGTTAAAAAGTCCCATATTGTTGCGCCAAATCCCTTTTTTTGAGCAATGGTACTCACAATTTTACCTCCCTTTCAACCAATTCCCCTATTATTCCTGAACCTTTAAGCCCATTAAATATTCTGCTAACGCATCAAGCTGCTTTTCTGACATTTTAGGGTATTTACCTGTCATCAAGTTACCTGGTTTATAGGTTTCAGGATTACTAATCCATTCTTTTAATTTCTCTTTATTATGATCTAAAATACCAGCTACACGAGAACGGTCACCAAAGTTGGTTAAGTTCGGTGCCATACGTGCTGTATCAGGCATTTTGTTTTCAGGTGTTACAGCATGACAGCCAATACAGCTTTTGTTAAAGATATCTTGACCTTGAATAGCTAAATCACCTTGTGCTTTTTGTGGTTCTTTAATATTCTGCATTGCAGTAACCCATGTATCAAATTTATCACGGCTGATGGCTTTTACTTTAAAATCCATTAACGCATGTGATGGACCACAAAGCTCAGCACATTTTCCGTAAAAGAGGTTTCCTGCTTCATTTGCACGCTTGTCATCAAACTCTAACCAAAATTTATTAATGTTATCGGTATTCGTATCCAATTTACCGCCAACGGCCGGAATCCAGAATGAATGTTTAATATCCATAGATTTTAAATTGAAATACACCTTTTCATTTGTCGGTACAACCAGCTCTTGACTGGTTACTAGCTTTTGGCCGGGATATTCAAAATCCCACCAATATAAATGAGAGCGAACATTAATAGTAAGCACCTTGGAATTTTTCTTTTCCATCGGTGAAACGTCTGCAAGGTGAAAGGTTGTAGCCACAGTTGGAACAGCAAGGATTAAAAGTAAAAGAATTGGAATCACAGTCCAAATAATTTCTAATTTGTGACTTCCCTCCACCTGTTTCGGAATACTTTCATCCTTTCTTCTAAAGCGGAAAAAAATAATTATGAAAATGATCATTACCACTAAGATAACCCCAACCATTACAAACGTACTTAGCTTCATTAAATCATATTGCATGTCTGCAACTTCACCGGCTGGTCTTAACGCAGAAACAAATCGTTCACCACTGCATCCGGAGAGTACCAGCGCTAAAATCGCGAATAACGATATCAAACGCCATTTTGCAAGCCTTTTCATGCTTAATCAAACCCCTCTTTCACTTATAAATTCTTAATTTTTTTGTTTGATCAAAGAAGTATGTAGTTGATTCTTTCCTAAACTAGAAAAGAATCGGTAGACAAAACTAAATTAAGGTAACAATAACCATTGCCACAAAAATAATAGTTAAATATTGCAAAGAATAAACAAACATTAATTTTGCCCACTTTATGTCATCTTTGATCCTGTATCCATAAATCCCTAATGCCAGCCAGCCGATATTTAATATGGTTGCTAGGATTAGAAATGGGATTCCTAATTTGGTAAGAAAAAACGGGATTGGCAAGAGCAGCGCAACCCAGACTATGATGTGGATTTTTGTTGTCTTAAATCCCTTCACTACAGGTAGCATTGGGACTCCCGCCGCCCTGTATTCATTTACTCGCCTCATAGCTAGTGCATAAAAATGAGGAGGCTGCCAAACAAACATAAGTACAAACAATGCCCATGCCATGATATCAAGATTTGCATCTACTGCTGCCCAGCCGATTAGTGGCGGTACAGCCCCTGAGATACTTCCGATAATCGTGTTAGAAACCAATTGCCGCTTAGACCACAAGGTGTATAAGCAAACATAACTAAAAACTCCAAGCAGTCCAATTACTGTTGCAGTCATGGTCGTAAAGAATAAAAACAGTGTTCCCAATCCAATAAGTAAAATACCTAAGACTAGGACTTTCGAGGGCTGTATTTTCCCAGTTACCGTAGGTCTGCTCTTCGTTCTTTCCATTAAATGATCAATATCTCGGTCAACATAATTATTGATTGCACAAGAACCGGCAATGATAAGCGAGGAACCTGCTACTGTAAAAAATATGATATCCAAATTATTTAGAAAGCTTTGACCGGAAAAATGAAGGGCGAGCCATAAACCAGTGAAGGTGGTAATCAAATTAGAATTTACAATTCCAATTTTGATGAGAGCCATAAAGTCTTTCCAATCCGAGGTTTTTTCTATATTCGATTGCAGGCTTGAGGCGCCATTTTCTATGGCCGCTTCTCCGTAAGCCTTAGAGTTAGACATATTTTTTCCTCCTAGTCCTTAATAACAAATATTCACCATTTGAGTCCTATCAATACCTCAATATTTTATACCTTTTATCATTGAAGAATAATGTTAAGTAGTTCTATCTATTTTTTTAGCCGATACAAATAATCTTTTTTAAAATGTAGTGATTTTCCAAAACACTTTCTCTGTATATTAAATCACACTTTTTGATATTTTTGTGAACTTTTTTTGAATAATTTATAACTAAATTGTGACAAGGTTTATTTATTGACCGATTACTTTACATTTTCCAACAAATGTTATTCCTATTAATATTAATTATTTCTTTAATGTTTAATTAATACAAGAGTTAAACGCTATAGATTATTATTAATTTTTATTACTGTTATAAAATAATAATTCTAAGTAAATAGCTTTTATTAATATTTTTAACAGACTCAAAGTAAAGTTTCAACCGTTTTCACAATAATAATAGTGAAAAATAGTTATTATTCAGTTACTATTGATAGATAAATAAAGTTATCTAAAAATCTATAATGAATTTCTGTTCTTTTTCAATTTTATTCGTTATGATAAATAAGGACTTTTATATCTAGTTTCTTTTTAAATATTATACTGTCAGGAATATCCAATGACAAATTATTGAACTTTTTTAAGAGGTGAATTTTTTTGCAGCGTTCTTTAAAGTGGTTGGCAGTTGCCACCACAATCGGAATGGTACTAGTTTTAATTGGCGGAGCCTTAGTTACAAAAACGGGGTCGGGAATGGGCTGTGGGAGATCTTGGCCTTTATGTAACGGAAAATTTCTACCATTGGAAATAACTCCGGAGTTAATCATTGAGCTAGCCCACCGACTCGTATCAGGTATAGTTGGTATCTTGGTTCTTCTCCTGTCGATTTGGTCATGGAAGGCGATTGGTCATATTAGAGAAACAAAATTTCTCTCCTTTCTCTCGTTTTTCTTTTTACTTTTACAAGGTTTGATTGGGGCTGCAGCAGTAAAATGGGGGCAATCAGGTTTTGTTCTTGCCTTACATTTTGGGATTTCTCTCATCTCCTTTTCAGCAGTATTGTTGTTGACACTACTTATTTTTGAAATTGATAAGAAATTTGAGGCGGAAAAACTTTATATTGACAAACGAATGGGTTTTCATATTATTGGGGTTTCCATTTACAGTTATCTTGTTATTTACACTGGTGCATTAGTGCGCCATATGAAGGCAAGCCTTGTTTGCCGAGATTGGCCGTTATGCTTAAACGATGCACCGTCATTACCCACTAATATGTACGAATGGGTGCAAATGGGACACAGGGCTGCAGCAGGGATAATCTTTATTTGGATTGCTTATATTCTTGTTTTAGCTATCCGTCACTACAAAGATCAAAAGGTCTTATACTGGGGTTGGATTATCTCCTTCATTCTTGTGTCATTACAAGTAATAGCCGGTGCGTTAATTATTTTTAGCAAACTTAATCTATATATCGCCCTCTTGCACGCCTTCTTTATTACTTGCTTGTTTGGCGTACTTAGTTATTTTCTTCTGTTATATTCAAGATCCAGACGAAATCATCATTAAGAAAGTTGCCGGTGTCCATGCCGGCAACTTTTTTTAGTTTATTTGAATTTATTTCATTAAACTTCGAGAAATGTCCGGCTCCATAAAAGCTCATGCGCTGATCTAATTTATGCTTTTGTTAGTTCAAGTAATAAGTCACCCGTTTGTATTGTATCTCCACCTGAAACATAAATATCTTTAATAACACCTGAAAATGGTGCTTGGACAGTTGTTTCCATCTTCATTGCTTCGGTAATCATTAAATGATCTCCGCGTTCAATCTTTTCCCCTTTTTCTACCACTACTTTTAGCACTGTTCCTGGCATGGAGGCCGAGAGATGGTTTTCATTCCTCGGATCTGCTTTAAGTCTTGATAATACCGTTGATTTGATACTTTCATCTTTAATTACGATTTCCCGCGGCTGACCATTTAGTTCAAAATAGACAACTCTTGTACCATCCGCCTGAGGCTGGCTTATGGAAACCAGCTTAACAATCAGAGTCTTACCCGTTTCAATTTCTACTTCAATTTCTTCACCCAATCTTAATCCATAAAGAAATGTTGGCGTGTCCAAGACAGAAATATTCCCGTATAAATCAACAGTTTTGCTATATTCCATAAATACCTTCGGATACAAAGCATAGGAAATGATTTCAAAGGGTGTTACTTGCCTGCCAAGCTCATTAAAAAGATCTTCCTTCAGCTTATTGAAATCCACGGGTTCAAGTAATTCTCCTGGGCGAACCTCCAATGGCTGCTTGCCTTTTAAAATAACTTTTTGCAGTTCCTCAGGAAACCCTCCATATGGCTGACCTATATATCCCATAAACAATTCAATTACTGAATCTGGAAAATCCAACATATGTCCATTTAATAACACATCTTCTTCAGTTAGCTCATTTTGAACCATAAATAACGCCATATCCCCTACGACCTTTGATGAGGGGGTTACTTTAACAATATCGCCGAACATAATGTTTACACGTGAATACATTTCTTTTACTTCTTCCCAATGGTTACCAAGTCCAACTGCTTTTGCCTGCTGTTGTAGATTGCTATATTGACCTCCTGGCATTTCATGCTGATATACTTCGGAATGCGGGGACATCATACCACTTTCAAAATCTTGATAGTACTTGCGAACATCCTCCCAATAATAAGAAAGTTTTTCAAGTGCATCAATGTTTACATTTGGTTTCCGTTTGGTTCCCTCAAGAGCATAAATTAAAGAATTAGCACTAGGCTGCGAGGTTAAACCTGCCATTGTACTTAAAGCGACATCCACAATATCAACACCAGCATCAATTGCCCTGGCATAGGTGAAGATTCCGTTCCCACTAGTATCATGAGTGTGAAGATGGATGGGAATATCTATTGTTTCTTTTAATTCTGAAATCAGCCGATAGGCTGCTTCCGGTTTCAATAACCCTGCCATATCCTTAATTCCAAGAATGTGAGCTCCTTTTTTCTCCAGCTCCTTGGCAAGACTTTTATAGTAATTAACATCATATTTCGTTCTGGATGCATCCAAAATATCACCTGTATAACAAATAGAAGCCTCAGCAATTTTTCCAGTTTGCCGTACGGCATCAATCGCAACTTCCATCCCTTTTACCCAGTTTAGACTGTCGAAAATCCGAAAAATATCAATTCCTGCCGATGCTGATTGATTAACAAACTCTCTGATTAGGTTGTCAGGATAATTTTTATATCCAACCGCATTAGCACCACGGATTAACATTTGAAACAGAACATTTGGAATCCTTTCACGCAATGTCAATAAGCGATTCCATGGATCTTCTTTTAAAAACCGGTAGGCAACATCGAAGGTAGCACCACCCCACATCTCAAAGGAAAATATATCTGGTAAAAGTTTAGCTGTCGGCTCAGCTATATGGACAATATCGGTCGTCCGCATCCGTGTTGCTAATAATGATTGATGAGCATCTCTAAACGTTGTATCGGTTAATAAAACCTGCTTTTGATTATTAACCCATTTAACCAGACCTTCCGCTCCATATTTATCGAGAATTTGTTTTGTTCCCTCTTGGCAAGGGAAATCATATTTTAATGTTGGAATTTTCGGCTGTGAAAAAACAGGCCTTTTCTTTTTTTCAACTCCTGGGAAGCCATTTACTGTTACCGTCCCAATATAACTGAGCATTTTTGTTCCCCGGTCTTTACTCACAGGAAATATGAATAATTCTGGTGTTGAATCAATAAAAGAAGTATCATATTCTCCATTCCTGAACTTCGGATGCTTCACAACATTCTCTAAAAAAGGAATATTTGTTTTGATCCCTCTAATTCTAAATTCCTGCAAATTACGAACCATTTTCGACGCGGCTTGTTCAAAGGTCAATGCCCAGGTCGAAAGTTTAACTAGTAAAGAATCATAGTAAGGAGTAATTACCGCTCCTTGGAAACCATTCCCAGCATCTAAGCGTACACCAAATCCGCCGCCAGAGCGATAGGCCATAATTTTCCCCGTATCAGGCATAAAATGATTAAGCGGATCTTCAGTTGTTACTCGTGACTGAATAGCAAATCCATTGAGCTGGATTTTTTCCTGTTCAGGTATCGCAATGATTGGACCGTGAAGGTCATGACCTTCAGCTACCAATATTTGCGTCTGGACAATATCGATACCAGTAACCATTTCTGTAACAGTATGTTCGACTTGAATCCGTGGGTTTACTTCAATAAAATAAAAGTCATTTCCAGAGACAAGAAATTCAACCGTTCCAGCATTCAAATAATCTACTTTTTTCATCAATTTTACAGCGGCATCACAAATTCGCTTCCGTAATTCATTAGAAATTGACACACTTGGAGCAACCTCAACAACTTTTTGATGGCGCCTTTGGACGGAGCAATCACGATCAAAAAGATGAACAATATTTCCGTATTTATCGCCAATAATTTGAACTTCAATATGCTTGGGATTTTCAATTAATTTTTCAAGATAAACCTCATCATTACCAAAAGCCGCTTTTGCTTCAGATTTCGCTCGTTCAAACGCCTCCGTAACTTCATCGCGGCTTTTGACGATTCTCATCCCACGGCCGCCGCCACCAAGCGAAGCTTTAATAATGATTGGCAACCTGTGTGATTCTGCGAATTCTACGACTTCGTTCACATTATTAATTGGTCCATCACTTCCAGGAATAACAGGAATATCGGCTATTTCAGCCTGTTTTCTCGCCTTCACCTTATCTCCGAACATGTCGAGGTGTGTAGACGAAGGACCTATAAAAACAATTCCCTCTTCTTCACAACGTTTAGCAAAGTGAATATTTTCTGACATAAACCCATAACCTGGATGGATAGCATTGGCACCGCTTTTTTTGGCAATTGCAATAATTCCATCAATATCTAAATAGGCATCAATTGGTTTTTTTCCTTCCCCGACTAAATAGGCCTCATCAGCTTTATAACGGTGATAGGCACCGGAATCCTCTTTTGAATAAATCGCAACAGTGCGAATATTCAGTTCAGTACAAGCACGAAAAACCCTTATGGCAATTTCTCCTCGATTAGCGACCAACACTTTTTTTATCTGTCTTGTCACTTTTAGCACCTCATATTCTATGTATTTTCAAAAACGCGGGGTGTATACATGTCCCCGCGTTCTCATTAAATATAGAAAACCTTACCATCACGTTTTTGTTTCTTATTATCAACATGTTCCTGTTTATTTTTATATATTTTTTCATATTTCGTAAACATGGACACATTTACAAGAATTCCAGACGCAGCTGCAAGCATTAACAAAGAGGACCCACCATAGCTAATAAATGGTAGCGGTACACCTGTAAGCGGAATAACTCCAGATACACCGCCTAAATTGATAAAAGATTGAATACCAATCATACTTGAAATACCAATAGCGAGCAGGCTTCCAAAAGGGTCCTTACATTGTAAGCCAATATAAATTCCTCTTAAAACTATATAAGCCAATAGAATTATTACGAAACTTACTCCCCAAATACCTAATTCTTCAGCAATTATTGCCATAATGAAGTCAGTATGTGCTTCAGGTAAATAACCAAGCTTTTGGATGCTTTTCCCTAATCCCAATCCATTGACGCCGCCTGAACCAATAGCAATATATGAATTTGCTAGGTGAAAACCGCTTTTGTTTACAATATCAGGAGCAAACGGATTATCTAAAACCGCAAAACGGCTCGCACGCTTCTCAGAAAATATTTTATCCTTCGCAACAAAAACAAGTGGCAGGAGAACAATAAGTGTCATGATTATTAATTTCGAAATACTTTTATAGTTCATCCCAGAAGCAAAAATAATCGTAATGGCAATAGCTGCTATAATAAATGCAGTACCATAATCAGGTTGCAAAATAATTAACCCGCAAATGATAAAAAGAAAAACTAGTGGAGGGAGAACTCCTTTATTAAATTGATTGATATAGTTTTGTTTCTTAGCGTAAACAGCTGCCAAATAAATAATTACCATAAGCTTTACAAACTCTGACGGCTGAAGTTTAAAGGCACCAATTTGATACCAGCTTTGTGCATTACCAGCAACATGTCCAAAAACATCTAATCCCAAAAGACCAACAATCGCTGCACAAACCATTGGTGCAAGAAACCATTTAGTAAATTGCATAATTTTATAAGGGACAATTGCACAAACAATAAAAATGAATAAAGCGATGATCAAAAACAATTTTTGCCTTTGATAATAAAAATCGCTTGGAACTTTATACCATTGCACAGTCCATGCCATGCTTGCACTGTAGACCATAACTAAACCAAAAGCACATAAAAGGATAATGGTTATTATTAAGGAATAATCATATGATTTAACAATTTTTTTAATCATGAACGACGTCCTCATTTTCAGAATTGATTTATATCACTCTATTATAATAGAAAATGACTGCTATGACTTGAGGAAAAGTTTATTTGTTACAATATTTTAATAATGAATATTGTAAAAATAGAGATGAAAATAATAAAATATCGGAGTAATAAAAAACCCAAACAATTCACCATTATTGTTTGAGTTCTTGATCCATTATTTTTTTAAGGATGCTTCGTGAAGCGCAGATAATTCTCTCTCTAATTGATCTAAAATCGCTTTCCCATCCTTACCATCTATTAAGCCTAATCGAACAGCAAAGTCTATTTCTCTTGATAGGCCAAACATTTGAGTATCCAATACCTCTTCATAAAGAGGGCATTGAGGCATCGTGAGATTGTCCATTTGCACTTTGATAAGCTTTAATATCTTTTCAGCATCAGCCTGCAATAAGGCAGAGGCTTTGTCCTGGTGATTCACGATCATTTCAGACGCCAACATTGATCCCCCCATTTCAGAGCGATAATTCAACTTATCTATAAATTTTACCGTTTTCAAGCGAAAATTGCAAGAAGAATAAGGATATTACCAAAAGGTGTTACTTTTATGACATTCCCTCTAAAAAAAGTTATACTAAATAATGTTAGACTTTAGGGGGTATGGAAGATGGAAAATATCATGATCATATCAGGAAAAGTGAAATATTCAATAACACTTGATCCGGGTGTCTGGATTTTTGACGACCGCCGCATTGATTTGACTACTTATTTTTCAATGAAAAAAGAGAAATCGGATTCATTAGAGGAATATACGAAAGCTGTTTCGAAACATTGGGACCGTGAAATTATGGAGGGGGCTATTTATCCTCCAACATTAAAAACGGAGAAGAAATTTGAGAAAGAAAAAGTTTTAACTGGAACCTTCGGAATTCCTTTAAAACCTTTTTTATTAAATTCTGAGCCAACTAATGATGCACAAGCATTGGTCATTCATAGCTCAAATGGTGAATTTGAATTTCCACTTGAACAGGCATTTGATTTAATAATGGGATATTCAAATAATGGCAAACCACTTTCTTTTGATGGTCCCGTTCATATTTATTTAAATGATGGCTCAAACCAGGAAAATCCAATTAAAAACGTAAAAGGCTTTACAGTAAAATAAGACGGGTGCCATTTTTAGGCGCCCGTTTTTCCTTTTCATATAATTCTTATAATAAATCAGCAGCGAGCCTTGCCAAGCCTGACCTTTCTCCTTTTAATAGTTTAACATGACCAGCAATGACTTGGTCCTTGAACCTTTCGACGACCAATGTTAATCCATTGTTATAAGCATCAAGATAAGGATGATCAATCTGTTCCGGGTCACCCATTAACACAATTTTACTGCCTTCCCCAACCCTTGTAAGGATGGTTTTTACTTCGTGCTTCGTTAAGTTTTGCGCTTCATCAATGATAATAAACTGCTTAGGAAGGCTTCTTCCGCGGATATAAGTTAACGCCTCAACCTCAATCGAGCCCATTCCTGCGAGGATGGCATCAAGCTCACCTGGCTTTTTCGTATTAAACAAATACTCCAGATTATCGTAAATTGGCTGCATCCATGGTCTAAGCTTTTCTTGCTTTTCACCAGGAAGGAACCCTAGGTCTTTACCAACAGGGACAATTGGTCTTGCCACTAATAACTTTTTATATTCTTGGAAATCCTCCGTTTGCATCAATCCAGAGGCAAGCGCAAGCAAGGTTTTGCCTGTTCCTGCTTTTCCTGTCATTGTAACAAGCGGGATATCCTTTCGCAGCAATAATTCAATGGCCATTGTCTGCTGCACATTCCTTGAATGGATGCCCCAGATATGATCTTGATTTAAAGCTAATTTCTTTACCTTCTTACTAGTTTTGTCCACCATGCCAATGGCTGAAGCAGAACTGCCAAGAGCATCCTTCATCAGGAGAAATTGGTTTGGATAAAACGGGTGGTTGGCAACCTCAGAAAGGGATAATTCCCCCTTTTCATAAAAACGACCTAATAATTCAATCGGTAGGAGGATTTCAAAAAAACCCGTGTATATATGTTCTATTTCAACTACACGGTCGTTTAAAAAATCTTCGGCATTCAATCCAATTGCATCTGCTTTAACCCTGACTAATGCATCCTTACTTACTATTATAACTGGTTGGCCATTTTCCTTCGCTTGTTCCTCTAAGAATAAATTCATCGCGACCGCAAGTATGCGATTATCGTTTGTTTTTTCAACAAAAATATCCTGGAGCTCATGAAAGGATCGATGGTTTAATTCAATTCTAATCGTCCCACCGTTCTCAAGCGGAATTTTTTCATGAAGCTTCCCTGAGGCCCTAAGACCATCAATTAATCTTGATACATGTCTTGCGTTCCTCCCAATTTCATCCATATATCTTTTCTTTGAGTCCACCTCTTCGAGAACCACTGCCGGAATAACAACTTCATTTTCTTCAAAAGAAAAAATGGAATACGGGTCTTGTAACAAGACATTTGTATCTAACACGTATATTTTACTCAAAGCGACGCCTCCCGCTTCACTTGGTGTTAGGCTTGTTAAACAATGTTTTAACCATTCTGTTACTAGATAGGACTTTGGTAAAATATATGTTTATTGGAATAAAGATAGAAGGACTTCCACACAATAAATGTTAGTAAGTATACTTTAGGATGGAAAAAAGTACGCTTTTGAAATTTTTTAAACTTTAATATCGCTTCTTGGAGGGTTTTAAATGAAGAAGGTTTTAGTGATAGCTTCAATATGCTTGCTTTTAGCTGGATGCAATGCCAATAAACATAAAGAAATTGCCAAAAGTGAAAATCAATCCCTGGTGAATGTAAAAAACAGTTATATTGAAAGTGTTGACCGAAAATCAGGGCAGGAAATCTCTAAGCGTTTAGTTAAACTTGCAACAAGTATTCCTGAGGTAAATGACGCAACGGCTGTTGTATTAGGAAGATATGCGATTGTTGGAATTGACGTAAATGCTAAACTTGACCGTTCACGGGTTGGGTCGATTAAGTATTCTGTGGCGGAAAGCTTGAAAAAAGACCCATATGGCGCCACAGCTGTTGTCGTAGCTGATGCTGACACAACCCAGCGTTTAAAAGAAATTCAAGCAGATATTAAAAACGGCAGACCCGTACAAGGGATTATGGAGGAGCTTGCAGATGTTGCAGGCCGGTTGATGCCTGAAATACCGGGAGATATAATTACTCCAAGCCCGAAAAATGCTCCCGAAAAGCCAAACAAAACACTCCCGACAAAAGAAGAACAAAGGCTGAAAAAGGAACAGAAAGACCAATCGAATCACCATAAATAATAAGTGCAACAACAAATGAATTAGAAAAAAGCTTAGGCATCCTAAGCTTTTTTCATTGCGTCCATTACTTGTTTGTCCAGTTTTTCAGCCGCTTTTTTATCATAGGTTTTATCATACAGTACTTCAGTGACAATTTTCGATCCGTAAAACATAACATCCCTTACTTCTTTAATTGTAACTTCGACTAAGGCAAGCTTAAGTGGTACATCCTGTAGTCTCTCTTCTTTTATGTGAGCATCCCCTTGAATTGAGTAAGTGGATTCATTTGCAATCAAATTGATGACAACTTTATTATTTTTAAGAATATTTTCTAATATTCTTGAACGATTGTCCACAGCAAAAAAGATTGAACTTTCATCTTTCGCTAACACCCATGAAATGGCGCTAACATTTGGACCTCCTGTTTCATGATCAACCGTCGCTAAGGTTACGAACCGTTCTTTTTGCAGCTCATCATATAAAGGCTTGATTAGCTTTGGTTCCACTTGATTTGCCATTATTACAACCCCTTTAATTTTTGAATCACAATTTATACATTCGACTTCGAGAATTGTTCAGCTCCACCCCCTGCAGCTTGTGTACTTGCTCTCTCCTCCCTACGATAAGTCAACATCGGATCGCTAATGCTCTCCGTGTTTCCTTGATCTCAGTGGGAGCGATCTAGTCCATACGGTGCTAAACGGGCGCATGCGCTTTTCTTACTCCTTCACACTGTTTTAAAACAGATATTCTCATATTACTACTATCCCATTTTTTCATCAACCTAAACGCGCTTGGTTTACCATCAGGTGTTCAACCGTGATATACTGTAGTATAGACATTCGATTTAAGAAATAATTGATGAGGTGCCTTAATGAGAGTAAAGTGTGTAATTTGCGATAAAATCGAAGCGATTGAAAATGAATCATTAATAGCCAAGCGGCTTCGCAATCGTCCCATCCATACTTATATGTGCAGTGACTGTAGCACAAGAATAACAGAAAGAACAAATGCACGAATCAATACAGGTAATTTCCGGTTATTTCGTGCTAAATCTGAAAAAGATGAATGGTAATACAATAGGAAAAGATTAAAATACAGAAAAACCGCTTGCATATTCCAAAAAGAATATGCAAGCGGTTTTTTAGTCATCCTCTATTGGATAGTTTTCATACTTATCAGGCTCTTGATTAATTTGAATTAACATGATTTCAATCAATTCACGCGGGTATCGATTTTTTTTCATTTCTCCGCCCTGTTGATATGAAACATAATACATCACGTCGTCTTTTGATGTTTCAATATTCGAAACATGATGCTGGGTTGTTAACATTTCTTCAAAGAATTCCCGTGTTTCTGTTGCTGCCGTATCATCAGGACGAGCATCGCTTACAATCTTTATTGTAAGCCAATTATAAAGTGCATCCTGTAGGGATTTCATTTTCTTAGCCCCCTGTTATTTTGCTTTTAGTCTGCTGTTTTTTGGTTTGGTGTAAGCGAAGTTTATAAACAATTAAGAGTAAGGCCGCTACACCTAATCCTTCAGCAATTGGCAGCGCATATGAAAAGAACAACATAACCAAGCATCCAACGCAAAGGCTGAGATAAATGACGATATTTTTCAATAGCGGCAGTTTTTTTGCAAAACCTAACCTGTAGACAATAACTGTCAAAATGACAATAAATAAATATTGAAGGATTACACCAGTCTCTATATCACTTTGTGTTACAGGAGAATTACCAGCAACAAGCTCAATAAAAAATCTTAAACTCGGGGAGAAGGATTTTAAATCTTCCACAGCGTGCACCTCTTTAATTAACTCATTTCAGCATATTTTTTCTTTTTAGCCGCTTTTTCACGTTCATTTTTATCAAGAATTTTCTTCCGAAGACGAATAGATTCAGGTGTAACCTCACAATACTCGTCATCATTTAAATATTCTAATGACTCTTCTAATGTCATGATGCGTGGTTTTTTAATGACTGACGTTTGGTCTTTATTTGCTGAACGTACATTCGTTGCCTGTTTCACTTTGGTAATATTGACAGTGATGTCATTTTCACGAGTGTTTTCACCAACAATCATTCCTTCATATATTTCCGTACCAGGTTCAACAAATATTGTTCCACGGTCTTCTACTTGCATTATACCATATGTGGAGGCTTTTCCAGATTCCATTGACACAAGTACTCCTTGGTGTCTTCCGCCCACTTGACCCGGTAGCATTGGCTGGTAGCATTCAAAGGTATGATTAATAATTCCATACCCGCGTGTCATTGTTAAGAACTCGGTGGTATAACCAATTAGACCACGTGCTGGCACATTAAAGATTAAGCGAACTTGACCTGATCCATTATTAATCATATCAATCATTTCGCCTTTACGGGCACCAATTGATTCCATTACGGAGCCTGTATGTTCTTCAGGAACATCAATTTGTACTCTCTCAATTGGTTCGGAGCGGACACCATCAATAACTTTAACGATAACTTCAGGTTTTGAAACTTGAAGTTCATAGCCTTCACGGCGCATGTTTTCAATCAATATTGATAAATGAAGTTCCCCACGCCCAGAAACAATCCATGCATCCGGTGAATCTGTGTTTTCTACACGTAAGCTAACATCGGTATGCAATTGGGCTAGAAGTCTTTCTTCAATCTTTCTTGAAGTTAAATATTTCCCTTCTCTTCCTGCAAATGGGCTATTGTTAACGACAAAAGTCATTTGCAGTGTCGGTTCATCGATTCGTAAAATTGGAAGTGCATCCTGGTGTTCAAATGGACAAACTGTTTCACCAACATTAATATCTTCCATTCCAGAAACAGCAATTAGGTCGCCAGCCTTTGCCTCTTGAATTTCTTGGCGTTTTAAGCCAAAGAAGCCAAAAATCTTTGTCACCCTGAATTGTTTTACTGAACCATCTAACTTCATAAGTGCTACTTGTTGACCTACATGCATGGTTCCACGGAAAACTCGGCCAATTCCGATTCTGCCAACATAGTCGTTATAATCCAGAAGGGCAACCTGAAATTGCAATGGTTCTTCATGATTATCAACAGGGGCAGGAATGAATTCAACAATGGAATCATACAAGGATTGCATATTTTCATCTTGTTTTTCTGGATTAGTACTTGCTGTTCCATTAATTGCTGAAGCGTAAATAACAGGAAACTCAAGTTGATCTTCATTTGCTCCAAGTTCGATAAATAAATCGATAACTTCATCGATTACTTCATTAGGTCTAGCAAAGTCACGGTCAATTTTATTTACAACAACAATTGGAGTAATATTTTGCTCCAATGCCTTTTTAAGAACAAAACGAGTTTGCGGCATACAGCCTTCATATGCATCGACTACAAGCAATACACCATCAACCATTTTCATGATCCGTTCTACTTCACCACCAAAGTCGGCGTGTCCTGGTGTATCCAAAATGTTAATTCTTGTATCTTTGTATTGAATAGCAGTATTTTTCGCGAGGATGGTGATTCCGCGTTCTCTTTCAATATCATTTGAGTCCATTGCACGTTCTTCCACGTGCTCATTAGAACGAAACGTTCCAGATTGTTTTAACAACTGGTCAACCAAAGTCGTTTTTCCATGGTCAACGTGGGCAATAATCGCTATATTTCGTACATCTTCTCTAAGTTTCAAAATTCCACTCCTACCTATTTTATAAAAATAAAAGCTATTTTTAGTTTCCCAAATACAACTAAAATATTATACCATACTTAAAGTGGAAACCGATAAGCATTTTAATGTATTATTAAAATAAAAGTTAATTTAAAGGGGTATAAAAAATGAATCAAGTGAAACTGCCATTGCTTATTTGTGCGATTTTAGCTGCAGTAAGTATTATGGGAATTGGCATTGCCATTAGTGAAAAAAGTATCACCGGGATAATTGGCGCAATATTAGCCGTTGTTATTGTAATGGGAATTGGTTTTAAAACTAAAAAAAAGATGCGTGAGAACGGGGAACTATAAGAAGCCTAGAATTTTTTCCAGGCTTCTTTCTTTAGAATTTACCGTCTTTTAAATAATCCTTTAATATCGATTGATGCAAGCTGGGATTGGCTGCGAATAAAGAATCTTTGGATAGAAAATCAAGCTTTTCTCCTCTTAAATTTGTCACTACTCCACCTAACTCTTCAACTATGACCGTCCCTGCAGCAAAATCCCAAGGAGATAATCGCATTGACAGGTAGGCGTCAACCCTTCCAGTGGCAACAAACACCATTTCCAGTGCCGCAGTCCCATACGATCTTGTCCCTCTTACATCTTTGACCAGCGGAATCATTAAATTGTGATCAATTCGGTGATTTTCCATTACCCAAGTGGCATTAAGGGCAATAATAGATTCCTTTACCGTTGTTTCCTTAACTGGAGCTATCGGCTTTTCGTTAATATAGGCACCTTTTCCTCTGATGGCATGGTACAACTCATCGTGGACAACATCGTAAATGAGACCGATTTTCCCTATGCCATTTTCATAAACTCCAAGGGAAATGGCAAAATTTCTTTGCTGATGAATGAAATTCATCGTCCCATCAATCGGATCTATCAGCCAGACAATTCCATCAAGGCTGCGTAGTTCGTCCCCAAACCCTTCTTCCCCCATAATTTTGTGTTCAGGATATACTTCCCTAATTTTTTTAATGAAAAATTGTTCAATTTCTTTATCGATATTCGTTACAAGATCATTAGCGTTAGTTTTCGTCTGAATGTTTAATGTCGTATCAAAGGATAATCGGATTCTTTCTCCTGCTTCTTTTACCCATTGCTTTGCATGGGCATTAATATCTTCCCACTTCATTTTTCTCCTCCAATAAACGTTTATTCCAAAAACGATTCCAATATGTAGTATGAAGCATGACAAATATATTGATGTACCTATAGCTTAATCAAATTATTGGAACACATCAACTTTCAAGCTACCTATTTGATTCATGCTCAAATAATTACATAAATGTACAATAATAAACGAACTCCCATCATCCTCATTTGGAGTTCGTTTTAGATAAGCACACAAGATATTCTTTTTTTTCGATTCATTCTAATTAATTTCCCCTTAGATAAAAATGCATAGAATCATTCAAAGAGCTTTTAACCGTAATAATTCCTGGCGAATTTTTTCTAATTTTTGTTTACATTCTTTCATTTTCTTCTCGTTCTTTTCCTCAATTGCTTCAAATAATGTTGCTAATTCATAATCCATTTCCAATCTTAATACCGCTTTTCTTTCTTTTTCGCCTACTTTTTTTAAAGACGTATTCATCAATTGCTTCACTTTTTTCCTCCCCTTCCTGTGATTTAACTATTTTTTCAGATTGTTTTTTTTACTGTATAATATGAGTCACCTATATATGTTGCAACAAATATGTGCTTTAACCTAGAAGAGCAACAAACTTCTTGTATTTTCACGCTTATGCTACAATAATTGACAAAAGGTTTGTTGGGGGTATTGAGATGAATTTCAACGGATTTACGAATGAGGATTTTGATGTCTTTTTAATAGATGGGTTAGAAGCAAGGATGGAAGCTCTTAAAGAAAATATACGTCCTAAATTGGAAAGTTTGGGTCAACACTTCGCACCAACATTATCGGCTTTAACCGGAGATGAAATGTTTGTCCATGTAGCGAAACATGCAAGACGAACGATTAATCCTCCAAAGGATACATGGGTCGCATTCGCTAATAATGTCCGTGGCTATAAAATGCTTCCTCATTTTCAAATCGGCATGTGGAACACGCATTTATTTATTTGGTTTGCTATTATTTATGAAGCACCACAACAAGAAGTAATAGGAGCAAGATTCACTAAAAGGGCAACTAAAATATACAAAGAAATACCAAAAGATTTCGCCTGGTCTGTAGACCATACAAAACCGGAGACAGTTAAACACGGACAATTGTCAAAGAAAGATTTACTTTCTTATTTCGACCGGTTTCAAAACGTAAAAAAAGCTGAATTATTATGTGGGTATACCATCGATAAGGAAAAAGCCATCCAGTTAGGTTCCGAAGGTTTAATGGAGCAAATTGATGAGGTATTTAATAAGGTAGCACCATTATACAAAATCGCACTGAACATAAAGTGAATCTTCAATCATGAGGTCTTACTGCCCGTTAATGCAAGATAAAATAGGAAAAGCTCCCAGACAAAACTATTTCGGGAGCTTTTTGTATTATTTCATTGTAATTCGCTCGCCAGAATGGGCGTCTTTTACTTTTTTAATTGTCCGATATGACGAATAACCGCTTATTTCTTCGAATTCACCGCAAATAGTCTTTTCTTCCGCTTTGCTGGGAACAATTTCTTTGAACCGGCGATATGCCTGCATAAGCTCATCTCGTTCAATTCCCTTTTCATAGGCTTTCTCTATTGCTTCAAAAAATTTAATGACATCGACAATTTCATCTGTTGACCAGTTGTAATCAATTGGATATTGATATTCCATATTCTCACCTACTTACTATTTTCACCTAAAGTGAATCATACCTTTATTTTCCCCATTTTGCACGAATTTGTTCCGCATCATTAATGATTCTTTCTAAGAGTTCTGCCACGGCTGGAACATCCTTAATAATTCCCATTACCTGTCCTGCCCAGGCAAAACCTTCGTTTGCAACACCATCATAAATGTAGCGTTTATTCGCCAACCCGCTAATTAGATCCTTTAGTTGTTCATAACCACCATTATTTCTCTCAATTTCAAGGATTTTATCCGTCCAGCTATTCGCAATTGCCCTCGCTGGTGTGCCTAAAGTCTTCTTGATAACAACAGTGTCCGATTCTGTTCCATCTACTAACCTCTGCTTGTAAAAATCGTTTGCATGAATACATTCCTTAGTGGCTATAAATCTCGTTCCCATTTCAATCCCTTCAGCACCTAAACTAAGCGCTGCCATCAGCCCCCTGCCATCACCGATTCCCCCTGAAGCAATGACCGGTATCGAAACAGCATCCACCACCTGCGGAATTAAAACCATGGTACCGGTATCATCCCTACCAAGATGGCCACCCCCTTCCTGCCCCACAACCATAACCGCATCAGCCCCTAACTCTTCTGCTTTAACAGCCTGTCTTCTTGCTGCAACAAGGACAAGTGTTTTTACCTGTGTTCCCTTTAACTGTTCAAAAATTGGCGCCGGATTCCCTCCTGTCATCGAGACAACTGGTACGTTTTCATCAATTGCAACCTGTAAAAAATCAGCGAATGGCCTGCCGTGCTGCCCGATGGCAAAATTAACCCCAAATGGATTGTTCGTCAGTTGTTTTACTTTTCGTATTTCTTCTCTAAGTTGATTCGGATTAGCTAATGACATTGCAGTAATTTGACCAAGTCCCCCAGCGTTTGATACAGCTGCAGCCAAGTCAGAATAGGCTAAATAAGCTAAACCTCCTTGGATAATCGGATATTTAATGTTTAAGATATCAGACACTCGTGTTTGCCAATTCAATGGAATCCCCTCCTAATTATTTGCTTATTGTTATTTCGGCTAAAATGGTTAATTTTCCTTTATTAATGGGAAACTAACATGAAGCTATTATTATGCTGATTTTTTAACGCTAAACCCTTTGCAACACAAAGGAATAATGCTATAATTCCATTTGTTTTATTATTTTAAAACTTAATCAGAGTATTTTTTATAAAGAGGTGCAATTATCTTTGTCACAAAATCAAACACCGTTATTTAGCGGCCTATTAGCGCATGCAAAAAGAAATCCGATTCAATTCCATATTCCCGGACATAAAAAAGGTGCCGGAATTGACCCGGAATTTCGTCATTTTATTGGCGATAATGCCCTGTCAATCGACTTAATTAATATAGGACCTCTTGATGACCTTCATCAGCCAAAAGGGATTATTAAACAAGCTCAAGATTTAGCTGCTGAGGCTTTTGGGGCCGACCGGACATTCTTTTCTGTTCAAGGCACAAGCGGAGCAATTATCGCGATGGTGATGGCTGTATGCGGACCTGGAGAAAAAATCATTGTTCCAAGAAATGTCCATAAATCAGTCATGTCGGCGATTGTCTTTTCTGGATCGATCCCTGTGTTCATTCATCCGGAAATTGATAAGGAATTAGGAATTTCTCATGGGATTACGACTGAATCAGTCGAAAGGGCTCTTGAACAGCATCCTGACGCAAAAGGTATTTTAGTCATTAACCCAACCTATTTCGGGATTTCTGCTGATTTAAAGAAAATTGTCGAAATTGCCCATTCTTACCATGTCCCTGTCCTCGTTGATGAAGCCCATGGGGTCCACATTCATTTCCATGATGAACTTCCGCTTTCCGCCATGCAGGCAGGGGCCGATATGGCGGCAACTAGTGTCCATAAGCTAGGTGGTTCCATGACCCAAAGCTCCATCCTAAATGTCAAGGAAGGGCTCGTATCAGCTAAACACGTCCAATCGATTTTAAGTATGCTTACAACAACTTCTACATCGTATTTATTGCTTGCATCTCTTGATGTTTCTCGCAAGCAGTTAGCAACAAAAGGCAAAGAATTAATTGAAAATACCATCCAATTAGCTCAGTCCATTCGCAAAAGAATCAATGAAATTGACGATCTCCATTGTGTTGGTGAGGAAATTTTAGGTTCCAAGGCAACGTTTGATTATGATCCGACAAAACTAATAATTTCCGTCAAGAAGTTAGGATTAACCGGATATGAAGTAGAAAAATGGCTGAGAGAAAGACATAACATCGAAGTAGAATTATCTGACCTCTATAACATCCTTTGCATTATTACGATTGGTGACACGAAAAATGAGGCAAACCTTTTAGTTAATGCCTTAAAAGAACTCGCAGACGAATGTAAACATCGCCCGGAAAATTTTGAACCAGTAGAGGTTCTTCTTCCTGAGATCCCTGTGCTTGCTCTAACACCAAGAGATGCTTTTTATGCTGAAACCGAGGTTATTCCTTTTGAGGAATCCGAAGGAAGAATCATTGCTGAGTTTGTGATGGTTTACCCACCTGGTATTCCAATTTTTATTCCTGGTGAAATCATTACGCAAGAAAATCTTCATTATATTCGCAAAAACCTTGAAGTAGGTTTACCTGTCCAAGGACCAGAAGACGATGAAATCAAAACCATACATGTGATAAAAGAATATAAAGCAATCAAATAAACGAAAAAAAACAGGATTCCAAATATACGGAATCCTCAGGCTGTCGAAAAACCTTCGACAGCTTTTATTTTTTTATTTCACTTTAATATTTGACCGCGTTAATTCGTCATAATTTTATTAATGCAACATGTCTGTTGATTTGCGCTCCAGGCGCTTCGCTTTCCGCGGG